>JBGPWD010000009.1:0-10626 GCA_041492015.1 Nitrosopumilaceae archaeon | reverse complement strand
CCAGATACAAGAGTCTTTGAAAGTGATTTTGCCTTTTTAACAACATAGTACCAATGCAAATCCCAAAAAGGAAGTTTTATGATGCTTATTGCCTTTGGTAGTTCTTTAAGATAATTTTCTATGTATATGACGTGATGATCTGCTTCAAATCTTTCCGCTATTCTTGAAGCATGTGCAGATTCATCAACACTATTAGCAAATTTAACAGAAATTGCGTCGATGTCAAGATGAGGGCATGTCTTTCTTAGTAAGCTAAGAATTAAGGTAGAATCGATTCCTCCACTAAGAGCAACTGCAACTTTTAGTTTTGAATTACCAAAATTTTTTTTAATTGTATTTTTTATAGTTTTTTCAATATGATTAACTGGTTCAGTGACTGGTTTTTCTATAAAATCTTTCCATGTTAATTTAGGTAGAAAAGTTTTTTGTGTAGAATCATATCTAAGGGTAAGAATATTTTTTATTGAGGCAATCTTGACTTGGTTAAACTCCTCCACGTCCAATGCCTCTAAAAATCAAGCCAGCTTTTTTTGCGGCATGAACGTCAACTATTCCTCTTGCATCTACTATTACAGGAGTTTTCATTTTGGATGCAAAAAAGGATGGATCTATCTTACGAAATTCGTTGTGAGCCGTAACAATTATTGCTGCATCTGAATTCGTTATTGCGTCTATTAGAGTATTCTCAGTCTTGTGTGAGAATACGTCAGTTGATTTGTAATATGGATCATAGATTTTTATGGTTGATTGGAGCTGCGTCAGTCTTTTTATGATTGCCTCAGCGGGAGCAAGTTGAATATCCTTCACGTCAGGCTTGTAAGTGACACCCAGTATGGTAACAGTACTTCCTTTGATAGATTTATCAACTTCCTTTAAGGCATTAGCGAGTAATTCAATAACATGATATGGCATTGATTCGTTAATTTCTCTTGCTGCCCTAATTATCCTCAACAAGCCATTATTTTTCATTCCACGAGCAGAGTTTAGAATCTGATACGAGTTTACAGGTAGACAAGGTCCCCCTACACCTGCTCCAGGGTAATGTGTCTCAAAGTTATACTTTTTATCACATGCTTCAAGCACCTTCATTATATCTATTCCTAGATTTTCAAACAAAATGGCAAGCTCATTGACAAAAGCTATGTTAATATCGCGAAAAACGTTTGCAGTGAGCTTTGCAGCATTAGCTGTTTTACAATCAGATAACACTATGATTTCGGCCCCAAATACTTGTTTGTAAATCGCTGATACTATTTTTGCTGTCTTGTCGTCAATAGCTCCTACCAATCTAGGTACCACAGCAAAATCATGAAAGATTTGTCCAGGATTTGCAGTTTCTGGACATGCGGCTATGCTAAAATCTTCTCCAGCTTTTAATTTTCTGTCATTTCCTTCAATTATAGATATTAGTTCATTTTCTACGAAACCCGGTTCTATGGTACTTTCAACAACCACTATGGAGCCTTTACTTAACAATTTATTGAGACTTTTTGCAACAGAATTCAACGCGGAATAGTTTGGTACATTATTCTTATCCATAGGAGTAGGGAGTGAAAGAATGATAAGGTTACATTTTGGAATAGCTTCTGCAATTTCAGTTGTTGCAGAAATCTTTTTGTTCCTAATTACGTTGTCAAAAATTTTGTCAAATCCTGGTTCATCTTTTAGGGGATAGTTTCCTGAGTTTACCATCTTAACAAGTTCTGTATTAATATCAACACCAATAGTTTGAAACCCCGCATGAGCAAATGAAAGTGCTGTTGGAAGCCCTATTCTTCCTATCCCAATTACACAAACTTTAATTTCACCTGATTTCAAAAAATTACTAATTTCGTGAATATCAGATGAAACCAGGTTTCTAAGATTTTCTTTGGATAATACATTGGTCAAACTATTGTCAACTGTCTGGAATGAATGACTTTTCCAAGTTTATATAAATTTGTGCTTCATTTTTCTCAAAACTTAAAGATGTGACTACAAAAGTATCAATATGAATTTAGTAGTAACTGGCGGCGCAGGGTTCATTGGGAGTCAAATAGTAGGACAGTTAGTAAAAAACAATCACTCTGTAACGGTGATTGATAATTTTCATATTGGTAAGAGAGAAAATCTAGTTAGTTTTCAAGACAAAATAAAAGTTCTCAAGATGAATATTTTAAGTTATGATGAGTTGAGGAGTGCTGTTCAAAATGCTGACGGTGTATTTCATGAGGCTGCTCTTACTTTGGTGCAAGAATCTTTTACAAAACAAAAAGAATATCATGATGTTAATGTGGTAGGTACAGAAAATGTCTTCAAGCTTGCCAAAGAATTTGGTTTTAAGGTTGTTTATGCAAGTAGTTCCAGCGTATATGGTAATACAAAAAAAATTCCAATAAAAGAGGATTTTGAAAGAAAACCACTCAATCCTTATGGAGTTACAAAGCTGGAAGATGAATACCTTGCAGAAAAATATTCAAAATTAGGAGTTCATATAATCGGATTAAGATACTTTAACGTGTATGGACCAAGACAAAACGTTGCCTATGCAGGTGTAATTACAAAATTTTTAGAAAACATTGCAAATCGCAAGGCACCATTAATTAATGGTGATGGTTTGCAAGTAAGGGATTTTGTCTATGTTGGTGATGTGGCAAAGGCAAATTTAATGGCAATGGAAAGCAAAGTGAATTTTGCTTTTGTTAACATTGGTTCAGGTATCGCGCTATCAATTAATGATCTTGCAGATATGATCATAAAAGCATCAGGTCTTGCCCTAAAACCAATTCGTGACCCACCACTTGAGGGGGATGTTAGAGCAAGCCAAGCGGAGATTAGTTTAGCAAAAAAATTGTTTAATTGGCAGGCAGAAACTAAACTCGAAGACTGGTTAAATGAAACTGTACAGCAAATCATGAAAAATTAATTTTTGAGAAGATTTTCATAGAAATTAATGTATTTTGGTAAAACCTTGTCATAAGTCAAATTGTTCAAGTAATATTGATAGGCATTATCAACCAATTTTCTTGCCATTTCTTTGTTTCCAAGAACTAAATTTATTGCATTCAAAAGAGATGTCGAATCGTTTGGCGGTACCAAGATACCTGTAACTTTGTCTTCAACTATCTCAGGAATTCCACCAACAGTTGTAGCTACAACAGGCACCTTGAGATAAAATGCTTCTTTGATTGTCCATGGTATACTTTCCATTCTTGATGGGACCACCAAGACAGAAGATGATTTTAAAGAAGTCATAGCTTCCTTCCATGGTACATTTGTACAATAGACAACTTTCCCATTGATTTTATTCTCAATACTTCTCAATATGTCAATTCCTTTCTCATAGCTGTCTCTACCTACGTACACAACTTGATTTTCTATTTTAGTGACTTCTGGAATCTCACCAAAACGTGTTTCATCTATTGGGGATGGCAATAATTCTACGTCTAGGTTCAATTTTTCCTTGTATGTCTTTTTGACAAAAGCAGAATCTGTAGTTAATTTGTCTGCCCACTTCAACACTTTTGGCTCTGCTGTAGTTACTATATTACTTATTCTAGAAGAATGAAGAGAATCAACTTGTTCTGAATATACGCCGTGAACAGACAATACTCTTTTCTTTGCTTTAACAGCTTTCATGACAAACGCTGATGGTACGTTAAATGCATGTACAATGTCATATTTTTCCTTTGACAACAAGGCCTTCATTGTTCCTAAGATAGCAAAGCTAGGATTTTTTAAATTTTTTATTGGAATATGTGGTACGTGCATCAGTGTCATGTCATAACCGTGTTGACGTAGTTTTTGTGATAGTAGATTTGCATGTCCACCGATGCCCCCAGCATATCTTGGAGAAATGAACAGTATTTTCAATATGTTCCAAGACTAATTACAACAGCTAAAATAAGGTATTGGATCAAAAAGTAGTCTTTGAAGAAAATTTACGTCAGAGCTTGTGAAGCTTCATGGAACATTTGGCTCTTTGCACAACCTGCAGCAAGTTCGTCACCTGCTCCTCTTCGCATTATTCCTCTATAGAGACCATCTTCGAGTTTAGCACCAACTCTTTGTTCCCATTCCTCAACTGTTGTAGAATATTTCTTTTGGATTCTATCTCTATACCACTCTGGAATTACGTTGAATGCACAGAACGGAATTATTCTGAGGTCTGGTGTTACGTAGTGAATATCACATCTTTGTAGCCTTTCAAGATCTTCGTTGTACTTGTCTTGGAAGTGCATCATGCCCAAGAAGAGTCCTTTGACATGCCATGAGCCTACTGCTTCAAATGATCTTTTCATTAAGATGTTGCCAAACATCTTTGCAAGATCAAGGCCTGCTGGTTGTTTCTTCTTATCAATAAAGCTTGAGAGTTTTCTTACAACCTCTAGCATTGTAAAGTATTTGTTCTTGCCAGAGCGGATCTCATCTGCCTTGTCTTCAAAGAGTTCTAACATTCCCTGAATATCTGCGAACTTTGTTAGTGGAACAAACTTTTTGGTTTCTTGGTCCTCAAATATGTAGGTACCAGCACCACATGCAAAGTGAATTGATAACTCGTATTTTGGTTTACTTGAAAATGCTTCAATAACGTTTGTCAGTGGCATGCAGCTTGGGACTGGGAACCAGTCATCTACTGTTACCTCAGCTCCTGTTTGTTCTTCGATTCTTTGGATACAGTCTGGGATTGTGATTCTGTATTTCTCACGTTCTTTCTTTCCCATTCTTCCTGTCAGTGAAACTGGTTGGAAGTTTACTGCATGAACAACATCAAGATTCTTTTGTGCATATCTAATAATACCACCTAGTTCATGATCATTAATTGATTTGATAACTGTTGGGACAAAGACAACAGTGGTTCCTGTCTTTCTTGCACTTTCTAATGCATAGGGAACTTCCCAATGATTCTTTGGATTTGTTCTTGGAGTTACACCATCAAAACTTAGATAGAGATTATTTACACCAGCAAGTCTTACTTCTCTAATTGCTTCTGGGTCTAAAGCAAATCTAATTCCGTTTGTATTCATCTGAATGTGATCAACGCCTTCTTGTTTCATTATTTTTATAACATCAACGATGTCTTCTCGCAACATTGGTTCTCCACCAGTAATTTGCATAGAGTTTCCTGGAATTGGTCTTTCTGCTCTCAGAGTCTTCATCATTGCTCTTACTTGATCTTGTGTAGGTTCATACATGTATGCACCTTCAAGACCCTTCTTTACATAGAAGAAGCAATACCAACAAGTCAGATCACATCTGTTTGTTACGATCATGTTTGCCAGTCCAGTGTGTGATAAGTGATTTGAACATAGACCACAATTGTTTGGACATGAACATTTGTCAATCATTACGTTTGGAGCGTGAGCACCTCTTCCATCCATCCAATATGTGCTAAATTTCTTGTACATTTCATATGAACCAAAATAGAGTTCCTCACATTCCCCATGTGTTGGGCAGGTTTTTGTCATGAACACCTTGCCATCTCTCTCAAAGACCTCGGCATCCAATATCATATTGCAATCAGGACAGATGCTTTGGGTAAATCTTATTGTAGCCTTTTTTCCTAACGTAGGAGTCTTTAGACCGGAAATCTGGATTAATTCCATGTTTAACTACGCATATTTTCTAAAATGAGTATTTAATCAATTTCCTACTAGACACCAGATGAATTGGTAGACACAAGCATATTTCTTGCTAGATTAGGCATGATCAGCCATAATTGACATATATTAGTAAATATGTCTCGAATGATCCCAGATGAGTCTTTCAGACAAGACGCGTAAAGCCCTAGAAAAGATTGGTCTTACAAGTTATGAGATAAAGGTATACTCGGCTTTGCTAAAAACAGGCCAGATAAATGCCTCCGATCTAAGTCATAAATCAGGCGTTCCATATTCAAAGATATACGAAGTGTTGGGCACGTTAGAAGAAAAAGGATGGATTGGTTCTGATGATTCTAGACCAACGCAATATTTTGCAAAACCACCTGCCACTGCAATACAGACTTCACTACAAAATTTTGAATCTGAATTCAAAAACAACGAATCTATCGTTTTAAAAGAACTTACACCCCTTTACGAACAAAGCGGCACGAGTGAAAGGCCTGACATCTGGGTTCTTTCTGGAGTAGTGAATATTGCTTCCAAAATTTTAGAGATGGTAGACTCGTGTAAAAATGAAGTAATGATTGCAATACCAAAGGTTGCAGAAAGCCTAGCAAAGGAAGCACTACCAAAACTCAGATCATTACATGATAGAGGAGTTGAAATAACAATCCTAGTTTCAGAAGATGTTGATTCTGAGACTCTCAAATCTTTGTCAAGAGTAGCCAAGGTAAAGGTAAAAAAAGGACTTTTTGGAGGAGGCATAATATCAGACAAGAGGTATGTGGTAATCTTGTTAGGAGAAGATCTTGGTGCCTCTGCGGAAGCAGTGGCAATCTGGGCTGATCATTCAGGATTAGCGGGTTTCGCACGCGAATATTTTGAATATTTATTAAAAGAATCAAAAGACGTAAAATAAAGTACCAGTGTAAGGAGATAATATGAAAAAGGACGAAGTACTATTTGTTGGCACTGCAGAAGCAGAACATGTGGAAATGTACCTTAAAGCCATATGGCACATCAAAGAAAGTAAAGATCCTGTAAAGATAAGCACCATTTCTAAGATGTTAAACGTTAGACAACCAAGTGTTGTACAAATGTTAAAAAAGTTGAATGAATCAAAGCTTGTCAATTATAACAAAACTGGGGTATCTCTTACCAAAAGTGGTGAGCAAGTAGGTACTAACATGATGCGAAATAGTAGATTACTTGAAGTTTTGATGGATAGTGCGCTTAAAGTTGACATTGATGAAGAAATGGTTTGTGGAATTGAACACCACATGAATGAACAATTCACAGATGCTCTTTGTACTATGTTAAAACATCCCAGAAAATGTCCACATGAACACGATATTCCACGTGGTAAGTGCTGTAAAAATTAATTTTGAAACAAGTTATATCACAGTACCAGATTTGTAATACATGACCTGTTTCTGTGGATGTGAAACCTATGTCAGAGATGCTAATGGTTTTAAGATCGGATGTGTAAAGTGCAACCATGGTCCTCAAAATCATGAGGAAAGCTTTAAGCTAAAATCTAATTTAGAAGACAGCCAGAAGCGCGGTTCTCTGTCTTAGTCATTCTCCAATTAATTTTACAAGTACTCTTTTTGGTCTTCTTCCATCAAACTCTCCATAGAAAATTTGTTCCCAAGGTCCAAAGTCAAGTTTACCTTTTGTTATTGCTATAACAACTTCTCTTCCCATAATCTGTCGTTTTAAATGGGCATCAGCATTGTCTTCACCTGTCCTGTTGTGTTCGTACTGATCTATTGGTTCATGTGGAGCCAGCTGTTCAAGCCATATTTCATAATCGTGGTGTAGCCCAGTTTCATTATCATTAATAAACACACTAGATGTTATATGCATTGCATTTACCAAGCAAAGACCTTCCTTAATTCCACTTTTTCTAACAATCTTTTCAACCTGTGATGTTATGTTTACAAATCCTCTTCTTGAAGATACGTTTAGTGTAAGATATTCTGTGACTGAATTCATTACAGTCAAGATACATATTTGTGATAAATATTTAGTGCAGGCTCAGAACTCAAGATCCTTCTCATCAAATCAAAGGGATTTGGTCATCAACGCCTGCAACATCTAATTTTTGTTCTTCCTAATTGAGTCTTTCAAGAAGCTTGATAAAAGGCAAGGTCAGAATTTAACTTAAATGGTTACAATTGATGCTGCGTGCTCCCTTGAAAGTTTCAGGAAGTTTGTAATCCTTAGCACCTGCAATTCTTTCATTCCTGAAAGCTACTTTGAGGATTATGAGGTATTTCCAGAGCGTGAAGAAAGTCCAGGTCTCATTTATGTTGAAGCTGCAGACAAGGTAACTCTCAAAAAAATTCGTGATATGACTTTTGTCAATGCAAGGGATGTTTTAGGCATCATATATTCATCAAAAAGTGGAAATACCAACTTAAAGTGGCGCCAGATTAGACGAAATAGTGGAAAAGTAACTGGCGAAGCTTCTACCAATACACTCGTAAACTTGACAGAAGCAGGCGTTATTACACAAGAATGGGTTCAAAATTACCTAAGAAAAAAAGCTGGAGAAAAACAGCAAACTAAAACAAGCGAATTAACCAACTAAACTTCTTTTTATTTTTGTTTTATAATGTTAAAGTTACAAGATGATCACAAAACCAATTGATGAAAATTCAATAGCGTTAATTCCTGAAGAATCGGATGATCTATTCACATTACGAAGAATAATTAAAAAAGGAGACAAACTTACTGGTGACACTACACGTGCAATAAAACAAGAAAAGGATTTTTCCAGGCCTGATAGAGGTGAACGTATCAAAATTAGAGTTGCATTAGATGTTGAAAAAATTTCTATTGATGACGTAGTAGATAGACTAAAAGCTCATGGAACAATAATAGAATCAGATAGTGAATCTGTGCGAAAGGGATCACATCATTCTTTGGTACTAAAGATCGGAGAACCGTTTACCTTAACAAAAAAGAATTGGGTCGATATTGAAAAAAAGTTGATCTATGAAAAAAAAGAAAATCATGGTTTTTTACTAGTAGCCATAGACACAGGTGATTGTGGAATAGGTAGACTAAGTGGTACCCATCTTAGTTTAATGCCAAACATGTATTCTGGAGCTAGCGGAAAGCAATACAAAGCAAAATTTAACATTGAAACTTTTTTTGAAGATGTTCAAAGTGCAATCTCGGCTTTTATACGAGAGGGAGATATCATAATAATAATCGGCCCAGGAGAAACAAAAAAGCGGTTTGGGAATTTTCTTGCAGAATTACCCATTGGCAAAAAACACAAAATCCAAGTTGTTGAAGGAATAGATTCTGGAGGAGAAGATGGAATTTACACTTTCATAAAATCAGAAGCTATGAAACAAGTAATGGCACAAAGTAAGATTGCCAAAGTCTCTGCAATCATTGATGAAATAATGCTGAGAGTTAACAAGAAGAGTAATAAATTTACCATGGGTTTTGATGAAACCGCAAAGGCAAATGAAGCTGGCGCTGTAGAATCACTTGTTTTTTCAGATAGCGTATTTGAAAAGCAGGATGAAGACAGAGTAATAGAATTTCTTAATCATGCAGAAAACAAAGGGGTAAATGTATTTGCAGTAGATGCTACAACCGATGTCGGATTAAGAGTTTCATCATTGGGTGGAATTGTTTCAATTTTGAGATTTGTTCCGCCTAGTTGATTGTATAAGCCAGTCCAAGTAAGATTTGTTTACAGAATTTATTTTTAGCTCAGCAATTTCTGGAACTTTATACGGATGTAATTTTTTGATCTCAACTTTTAATGATGAGCTTGCTTTAGATGTTGTTTTAAAAAATGCTAAAAATTCTTCTGTTTTTTCCATCTTGCCTTGCCATGTATAAACCGAATTTATTTTGGTAAAATTGACACATGCAGCAAGTTGTTTCTTTACTACTACATTTGTAATTTTTAGGACAGATTTCCTGTCCGGATATGTTGAAATTATTATCGTTGCCCCCATAGCAACCGATAAATTTGCCCTGACTAAAAAGAGTATCAATTAACTTGGCATTTGATTTTTTGACGCAGAACTCTATCGTTTACGTTCTAATTGCGTGGGTAATAGTATTCACGATTGCAAAAGCTTCCAAGCTTGACAAGCATGGTTTTGAGATAAAACCCTACAGTCTAGTATACAAAAATCAAAAGGTACAGGTTGTTCTAACTAAGATTTTAGGTCGAACTCAAAAATTAACACGGCTATTTTCTAATACAAGCGTAATTGCAGGTTTTATAATGATGGGTTTTGCCTTTTGGTATCTCATATCGAATCTTTCCAATTTCTTTGTAAAGCCAGAGTCATTTGCTGCGATGACAGTACTAATACCTGGTGTCACAATCCAGTCAGGGCCAAACATTGCATATTTTTTGCTAGCTGTTCCAATTGTTCTTGTCATTCATGAAGGTGCACATGGTATTGTAGCCACTTTAGAAAAAATAAAGATCAAAACTGGCGGCTTTGCAGTATTTATTGCCTTATTTGCAGGATTTGTGGAACCAGATGAGGAAGAGTTTGCCAAGTCAAGTAAGATTTCAAGACTTAGAGTAATAGGTGCCGGAGCAACATCTAATGTTCTTTTTTCATTTATTATAGCTGGCCTGTTAATTTTCAATCCTTCCTTTGCATTAATAATGCCAGACCCAATTCGCAGTACATTTTACCATGAACCACTAGGTGTACCTATAGTTTCAGTGACTGAAGGATCTGGTGCTGCAAAGGCAGGACTGCTCAAAGACGACATCATCACTGCAATTAACGGAGTGCCTATTGTTAATCCACAAGATTTTCAAAAAGTAAATTTGAAACCAGGAGAAACTGCGTCAGTATCAATACTCAGAGAAGGACAAGCTTTGCAAATTTCTGTGGTACCTACACCTTCAAAAGATAATCCTCAAAAAGGAATGCTTGGAATTTTAAGAGCGGCGTTTCCAGCATATCAACCAGTTGTACCATATTACATTCATTGGAGTCCAGAAGTATTCATGTTTCTTCTTTGGCTTTGGATGCTCTCATTT
>JBGPWD010000121.1:0-3129 GCA_041492015.1 Nitrosopumilaceae archaeon | reverse complement strand
CTAGTCTCTGCCTTTCGTGCCTCTGTGTATTTGTCTGAAAGAGCCTTAAAATCAAGCCCTAGCTGTTGTTCTTGTTCTCTGAGGTCTTTGGTGTCTATACTTGTCTGATAAACACGATTTACAGCTTCTATAAGAGTTGCTGCAGCACGTGGGTCTGGTTTTTGTGGGTTTGCCTTGACAAGTAAAGCAACTCCACGAATTTTTCGTAACAGAGATTCATTTAATATTGCACCAGGGATTCCAGTTACAAAACCCTGTGGAATCATGTCAATTTCACTGTCTGCCATTATTCTGCAAAGATCCTCTTCCGCTGCACAAAATGCCTTTTGATCGTGTTTTTCTTTACTTGGAACCCCATCTAAAATAATTATTTCTTTAGAACCATTTTTTTCACTCCACTCAAGAATTGCAGAAGCAATGGTGTAAAGCCCCTCTAGTCGTAACGTTATCTCACAAATTATGGCACAAATTGTGCCGCTCTTATTTGAATAAAAACGAAAAGGATGTCGTAGCCTTCCTTGGATAAACACAGTAGCAGGAGGGAGATATTTGGATCGCATATAGCAGATCTCTTTCATCTTTAATTTTTCAATCATATATCCAACCGCTATTGGTCCTACAAGACCAGCTCCTACAAATCCTGCAAAAACTATAGGACTGTTTAGTTTTGCTTTCTTAATTTCATATACTTCTGCCTCTGGAAAAGAATTCAAACGCACTCTTTTCGTGAATTGCTTCTGACTAATTACTTTTCTGCATGAAAAGATTTAACATGGTTCTACCTTTGTCTGTTATAGAATATATCATATTTGATCCCACTGGCACTTTTGTCACAAAGTTGTAATTTACACAAAGATGCAAATAATTAAGAAAAGACTTTTTCATTCTTATATTTGATTTTATATAAAGATCTGAAAAAGTCATCTGATTGCACCGAAGTTGGTATAATAGCTTTAGAAGCGATATGGTACTAAAGTCACGCGTCCTTGCCTTAACTGAATCTAAAACTTGTTCATCTCTTGTAATAATAAAATCAGAAAACTGGTCTGCTACTTCTACTGGAATGTAGGTCATTCTGGTTCTCATATTACGGTATTGGTACGGTATGTTACCTTATTAATCTTAACTAGAAGTTTTGTTGAGCTAGCGGCAAGCTTTTTTTCAACAAATTCAATTTGTTTTTATTCAGGATGATGTGAATTCCAGTGTGCATAGCGCGTTTATACTAATGAATGCAGAACTTGGCAAGGAAAATCAGATTGTAAAAGAACTAAGGCAAATTCCAAACGTAAAAGAAGTTTATCCAGTTTATGGAGTATATGACGTGCTAATGGAATTAGAAGCAGATTCAATGGAGGCCTTGCGTGAAACAATTACAGTAAAGATAAGGAAATTGGATGGAATAAAGTCCACTTTGACTATGATAATTGTAAAAGACTAATGATCCTCATAAATAATGGGCTATAATTATTTGAGAAAGTAGAGTAGTAGTTTGGCAGAAAATTTACTTTTATTGTTAGGTTGGCTAAGTGAGCTAATCGTTGCTAGTTGGTTGCTTGCTGATGGAGCAGAGCACCTTGCAGAACGGTGGGGTGGAAGGTTTGTAGGCAGAACACTTCTTAGCATTGCAACAACGCTACCAGAAATCGCAATTGTGGTAGCTGCTGCAAAAGATGGTTCCTATGACACTGCTCTAGGATCTGCTCTTGGCAGTAATCTTTTCATGATGACACTTGGTCTTGCTGTAATGTTAATTATTGCAACAACAAAACTCTCCAAAGCACCACAGAAATTTGTTGACGTAAAGCAATTCAAGCTTGACAAAATTCTTCTGGTGATAACAGCGGTAGTTGGCGCTTTATTATTTATTGATGGCTTTGACGTTATAGATGGTATAATCTTTACAGGATTGTTTGGTACGTACTTGTATCTTGCATTCCGTGAGATGAAACAAGAAAAGAAAGAAACTATACTAGAGTCTGAACTTCATCCCACGCACGAAACAAAAATGTCAAAAAAACATTTTGGTCGTTCGATGATTCTTTTCATAGTAGGCACAATTGGAATTTTCATTGGTGCTGAACCATTTGTGCATTCACTTCAAGGTCTTGCATTGGATAGTGGTTTTTCTGTCGTTGTACTTGCAGTAATAATTAGCCCAATTGCTGGAGAAATGCCAGAAAAAATATCTATGATTTTTCTAGCACGTAAAGGAGCAAACGGTGCATCAATTGCGGTAGCAAATGTTCTAGGTTCAAAAATTTTAAACAATACTTTACTTCTTTCAGTTGCTGTCTTTGCAGCAATGACCTATCGTGGATTTACAATAAAAATTCCAAATACACCACTTTTGGAATATCAGATGATCCTAGTTACAGTAATCACAATCATTGCACTTGTTCCAATGTTTAGAAACAAACTTGGTCTGAAAAGTGGGATTATGCTTTTAGTTTTATATGGAATTGGTATTGGATTCCAGTTTATTTTACCATCTCTTTAAATTGGAACTACCTTAATTCCTTCTACTTTGATAGTTGGGGTAATGCAGGGAAGTGAACCCCATTGTAATACATTTTTTGTGTCATCTCCTATTGCAGAAATGTTTTGTAATAATGTTGGAAGGTTGTGTACTATTCGAACAGATTTTCCTGGATTTTTTATGATTCCATTTTCTATTATTTTAATTCCACTTCGTGCAGTACAAGAAAAATCTCCACGCTCCGGATTTACCGGATATGTATACCAAAGCCTTCCTACAAGTAGTCCTTTTTTTGTATTTTTTATCATCTCATCCTTTGTTATTCCATCCCCATCAATTCTTAGATTATGAGGTAGAGGGAAGGGAATTGGCTGTGCAGTTCTGCCCATGGGCATCCCCATTCTACTTGCATTTCCTGTAGATTCCTTACTTTCTTTAAACGCATAAAACAAGTCAGAAAATGTATTGGTAAAGATCCCTGATTTTATGAGATATCTTGGCAAAGTGAGAACTCCTTCATCATCAAAGGGCTTGCTGCCAATTCCTTCTGGATGATGTGGGTCATCTATTAGGTTAAAATTTTCAGTTGCAATGTTTTTGCCAAGCTTATCTACAAAACAGCTTCTTTTTTCTGAATATGTTTTTAGATT
>JBGPWD010000187.1:0-2066 GCA_041492015.1 Nitrosopumilaceae archaeon | reverse complement strand
TATCTGATTATTGCACTTGGAGTTGAGCTTGCACCAGAACAAATTCCAGGTCTTTCAAATAATGGATTAAACTTGTATGAACTCAAAGACGTTCCAAAGATGCGTGACGCAATAAAGAGAATGAAATCAGGCAAGATAGCAATGGCAATAATGGGCCTGCCTTACAAATGCCCGCCAGCTCCCTATGAAGCGGCTCTTCTCATTAGATCCATGCTAAAAGACACAGGCGCCAGCGATTCTGTAAAAATTGACTTCTACAGTCCCACTCCAATAACGCTTCCAGCAGGGGGCCCTCAGGTAAGTGAAGAACTGTTACAACTTTTAAAATCAAACAACATAGAGTTTCATAGTTCACATAAAACAATCTCCGTCGGACCAAAGACACTCAAGTTTGAAGAATCTGTGGCTGGCTTTGATCTTCTTATTGCAGTTCCACCACACAAGGCTCCCTCAGTTGTAGGTGACGCTGGTTTTGCAGAAAAAGGCAAATTTATCTCAGTTGATAGAACCTGTAAAACAAATTTTGAAAACGTGTACGCAATAGGAGATGTAAATCAAATTATGGTTACAGACAAAATTGCTGTTCCAAAAGCAGGAATCTTTGCAGAAGGAGAAGGTGTTACTGTGGCTAAAAATATAATATCAAAAATAAAAAGCGAGCAGGAAAAAGAGATCTTTGATGGCAAAGGAGGTTGTTTTGTAGAAGTTGGCAAAAAGACTGCAGGATATTTACAAGTAGAGATGTTTGCAACTCCTAATCCTATTACCTTACTAAAGCAGCCATCAGAAGAATACTTTGTAGAGAAGGAAAAATTTGAAAAAGACAGACTAGCAAAGTGGCTGTAATATCTACAAAAAATTTTCTTTTTGATTTAACAAAATCCCACGATTTAATAATTTCACCATTGTCAGCAACTTGAGGGGCCGTAGTCTAGCTTGGTCATGATGCTAGCCTGGGGTGCTAGAGGTCGCCGGTTCAAGTCCGGCCGGCCCCATTACAATTATCATATGTTATCAAATTTTTGCAGACTTTTCCACAGATACCAAGTAGCTATGCTTCGATAGGGTTTCCATCTCATCCCTATTTTCTCTACCTCTTTTGGTTTTGGTAGTTCCGACATGGAAAATGCCATCTGTACTCCCTTTCTTAATCCAAGATCACCAACAGGTAATACATCTAATCTTCCAAGAGAAAATATCAAAAACATCTCAGCAGTCCATCGACCAATTCCTTTTACTTGGGTAAGATGTTCAATTATTTCATCATCGGTCATCTTTGATAGGGATTTCATCTTTAATTTTCCATCCTCGATTTTTTGCGACAAATCCTTTAGATACTTTATTTTCATACCTGAAAGGCCAACTGAACGCAGCTTGGCATCTTTTGTATCTAGTATCTGACCAGTTGTTGGGAATTTTGGATAGAGTTTTTTGAATCTTGAAAATATTGCTTCTGCTGCAGCGCTTGCAAGCTGTTGAGATATGATTGATTCAATTAAAACAGCAAAGTGATTGTTTCTTTTCTTAATTTGGTAATCTCCAATACGCTCAATAATTCTTGTAAGATTTGGATCCTGTTTTAGTAATCCAACTGCATCATGATTTATCATACTAGCTTGGTTCTGGATGTATTGTAATTACTGCATTTTTAATTTGGTTTTTTATTTTATATTCAATTTCAGATACTATATCATGTACCCTTTCAACTGATAGACTTCCATCAAAGGAACAATCAATATCTATCTTGAAAATGTTTTGAAGCTGGAATGTTATGACTCTGCCAATTTTTTTTACTGCTGGATATTCCTTGATAATTTTTGTAATCTGTTCCTCTGTTGATAAATCCTCTACAGGTAAACTCTTTGGTATTGAGACATAGGGTTCAAGATGAATTGTGATATGATTGATGTTGGGAACTGCATTTCGGATCTGGGACTCTATTTCATCTGAAATTTTATGGGCTTCTTCAAGAGGCATGTTTCTATCCACCATGACATGCAAACTTATGAAGAGACCCTCACTTGAAGCTGAAGAATTAACTTTGTGTATTCCTTCGACTCCTTTTA
>JBGPWD010000067.1:0-4779 GCA_041492015.1 Nitrosopumilaceae archaeon | reverse complement strand
TTCTGATTGTATTTTTTCATAGGTGAAAGGAACGTGATCATTCCTTTTGATTTGAAAACAAGATCAAAATTTCTTGTAATTATGAACAAAAACTGTCAAAAATGTCTTAAATGAATTTTTTGTCTGGCTAAAACTCTAATTTTATCTTTAAATTGTATGATTATAGGAAAAAACAACAAAATAAATACAGTTACTTTTCGCCTAGAAATAATCCTACTAAAAGATTGCGCATAATTTGTATGACTCTCAAAAATTCTAGTTAACTAGGTTTCACTTTACTTGTCAAAAGAATGTCACAATAATGAAAAAATACAATCAGAATTGATGGGATTGTATCAAATGAAATCAGGATCAATTTACAGCAGTATGATAATTTCGGCATTATTGTTAGCTATATCTGGTACAAGCTTGGTATATGCTCAACAATCATCTAATATGTTCATTGAACCAGAAACAGCAGCACTGACAACTTTTGCAAATTCAGTGGCTGCAGCTGCTCCAAAAATAATTGCTGCTGCAGTTTTATTGACAATTGGACTTGTAGCGGGAAAAGTTACTGCCAGAGTAGTTGAAAAAGCAGCCAAGAAAATTATGCAAAAGGCCAACCTGCAAAATATCTCTGAATCTCACTTGATTGAGGAGACCGTAGGAAAATTTGATTCAGCTCATCTTATTGCTTCAACCGTAAAGTGGTTTGTATACCTATTTTTCATCGTAGCAGCAATAAATGCACTCCAGCTAGCGCAGCTGACAAGCGCACTTACCTCACTTTGGCTTTGGATACCAAATGTGCTGGCTTTTGTTTTAGTAGTAATCATTGGTTCTGTTATAGCAAACTACATTATAAAATGGGTAAATCATGAACTTGTGATACACCATTACGGTGGTATGAGATACATTGGCGTAGGTGTAAAGGCAGTAATTTACAGTATTGTTTTTGCGGTAGGTCTCACCCAAATTGGAATAGGACAATCTGTCATACCAACACTGGTGGCTGCATTTTCATGGAGCATTGCAATTGCCTTGGGTGCGGCAATTGCAGTTGGACTAGGATTTACGCTAAAGGACATCTTACCTGCTGTAATAGTAGGAGCATCTCGTCAGCGTTCCCTTTTCAAGGTTGGCCAAACAGTCAAGATTGGGGATGTCTCTGGTGTCATCACAGCATCAGAAGTGTTGCACATCATAGTAACAAACGAGAAAAATGAGAGTGTCATTATTCCAACAAAAGACCTGATGCACAAACAGGTAACTATACTTCATTCGAAATCAAAAGACAAACACGTTATAACCGTGTAAGTTTACAACAAACCTACGAATCTTACAATAAACATTAAACCACATTTTGTTTCTGCATGGCTAGGATTATACTGATAGTTTTTCAAAATCATTTTATATCTAATAACCACAATTTATCAAGTGTTTACTGGTATAATTGAAGGACAAGGAAGAGTTAAGAAATTTGATATTAAAACAAAAAATCGTAGTGCAGCAAAAATGGAAATAGATTTAGGAAATCTTGCAAAAGGACTCCACATAGGTGACAGTGTTGCAATAAATGGAGTATGCCTTACTGCTACAAATATCTTAAAAAATCAGGCTGAATTTGAAATGATTGGTGAAACTTTGAAAAAAACAAATCTAGGAATGATGAAACCAGGTGATAAAGTAAACATTGAACGTAGCTTAAAAGTTGGTGAAAGAATGGAGGGCCATTTCGTACTTGGACATATTGATGGAACTGGCAAAATTGTGAAAATAGAAAAATTGCCAAAAGAGATCAAATTCTGGATCGAACTTTCTAAAGACTTAGCTAGATTTGTAGTAAAAAAAGGATCGATTACAGTTGATGGGATAAGCTTAACACTTGTTGATGTTATCAAAAATAAAATTTCCATTTCTATAATTCCACATACAATGAAAATTACAAATCTTGGTTCAAAAAAAATTGGAGATAAAGTTAATATTGAAACCGACATACTGGGAAAATACACGATTTCTAAAAATTAACCATTTACTACTTTAGTGGTAACAACCACTTTTGTAGTAAGATTTATAATCATTACAACAAGCTTCTTAATTATGTCCTTAGACGAGGCAATTTCTTCTCTACGTAAAGGTGAGTTCATTTTAGTTCACGATGCAAACAAGCGTGAAAATGAGGTAGATATGGTAGTTGCTGCAGAATTTGTAACTCCTGCGCATATTGCAAGGATGCGTAAAGACGCTGGCGGATTGATCTGTTTATCAATAAATCATTCTTTTGCCAAAAGCTTGGGACTGAACTTTATGCATGATATACTCTCTAATACACAGACTATTGATAACCAATCAAAAAAAATGATCATGGGAACAGCACCTTATGGTGACAAACCGTCTTTTTCTATTTCTATAAATCATGCACAAACATATACTGGTATTACAGATCGTGATAGGGCGCTAACAATAAACGAAATGGCTAGTCTTTACAAAAATACAAATGGAAACAAGAAAGAAATTTTTGTTTCTTCATTTAAAACACCAGGGCATGTACCTCTTTTGATTGCATCAGAGGGATTGTTATCCGATAGATTAGGTCATACTGAAATGTCAATCTATCTAACTGGACTTGCTGGCTTATGTCCTACTGCAACAATCTGTGAGATGCTTGATTCTGAAACGTATACAGCTCTTTCAATTGAAAAGGCTAAAAAATATGCAAAAGAAAATACCATTCCTTATTTTGATGGCAACGAACTGATAAAATTCGCTAAGGAGCATTAATTTTGAACATTGCAATTGTAGTTTCGGAATTTAATAATGAAATTACTTCAAAAATGCTTGAAGTTGCACTTGAAAAAGCAAAAAATCTTAAACTAAACATAAAATATACCTGTAAAGTTCCTGGCGTGTTTGACATGCCAATTGTAATTGATTCCTTATTGAAAAAAAAGGAAATTGATGCAGTAGTTACACTTGGGGCAGTAATAAAAGGACAAACAAAACATGATGAACTTATTACGAATACAGCAGTTCGTGTCATAACCGATCTTTCTATAAAATATCAAAAACCAGTAACCTTGGGTATAACAGGTCCTGGCATGTCAGAAAGACAGGCACAGGCAAGAATAAGGCCTGTTGCAGAGAGAGCTGTAGAAGCTGCAGAAAAGCTAGTTGACCAGTTAAGGAAGATATGAGATGATCCAACTTACCATAATCAAAATCACTGGGTATGGACCTTGGACACAAACCTTAGGAAGTGATAGGGAACACAAACTACAGATGCTTCAATCTTCACTTTATAAAGAAATACAAAATCTCTTTTCAGAAAAAAATGGTCTAGTATTTTCTAATAGATTTGATGAACTATTTGCAATCACAAATGGTCTTTCTCTAAATGATCATGTAGAAATTCAAGAAAAATTAGCAGAAGCATTTGATCTTCAACTCTCTATGACAATAGGATATGGCGATTCGCCATTTGAAGCAAATCTTAAGGCAGACAAAGCAAGGAAATCTAAAATAATTTTAGAAAAGAAGCATAACATTTTTGGTTATGTTGATGGAAAGACAGATCAATTAGTTCAGATAATGCATATGGATGTAGACGGTTCTACATCAATATCGGCAAAAAAATCTCCCTATGAGATTTCATCACTTATGTTCAAACTGTATTCAGAAATGTCAGAATTTTTCTTAACAAAAAATTGCCTCACTTTTTTTATGGGGGGAGACAACTTTATGATAGTCACATCAGGGAATGGGAAGGAACATTCAATAAAATTCTTGGACTTGATGAAAGAAAAACATGGCATCGCATTAAACTGTGGAATTGGAACTGCAAAGACTGCACGAGAGGCTGCCAAACTTGCAACAAAATCTCTCGATACTATTAGAGAGCACAGAGATTCTGGTAAAAATCAACAGCGAATCCTTGAACTAACATGCTAATAAAAAATGTCAGTATCCTTTACGGAAATGATCTAGATTACATTAATAGTACAAATATTCGTATTTCTGGCCAATTTGTTAAGGCAATAGGCACGAATCTAAAACCAAACCAAAAAGAAGACATTCTTGATTGCGAAGGACTGCTCATGATTCCAGGTTTTATTAATGCCCATACTCATCTTGGTGACTCGATAGGAAAAGATATTGGTCTAGATTATGAAGTAGAAGAAAAAATTCATCCAATTATAGGCTTCAAACAAAAGATTCTAAGAAATTCACAAAAATCACATCTAACAAGTTTTATCAGAAATTCATGTCTTTCAATGATAAAAAAAGGAATTACAACTTTTGTTGATTTTAGAGAGGGTGGATTAGATGGAATTGAACTCTTACGGAATGCAACAAAAGGACTCCCAATTAGACCTATAATTCTTGGTAGAATTGATTACTATCAAGATTTAAAATCAATTAAAAAAAATACCCCATTACCTGAATCAAAAAAGAAGGAGCTTAAGATTATTTTAAAGAAATGTGATGGAATGGGAGTAAGTGGTACCAATGAATTCAGTGATTCCGTATTGAATTTTTTTTCCAAAGTACCAAAAATGAAGGCAATTCATTCAGCTGAAACATTAGAGAGCTGTAAGATTTCTAAAAAGATAACAACAAAAACGGAAACTCAACGTGCTTTATTACTGAAACCAAATTTTCTGGTTCATATGACATATGCATCAAAAAGAGATCTGATGCTTGTATCAAAAAACAAGACTGGTATCGTTGTATGTCCACGTGCAAACGCAGTACTTGCAGAAGGAATTCCCGATGTGAATCTTATGATAAAAAGTGGAT
>JBGPWD010000120.1:0-3135 GCA_041492015.1 Nitrosopumilaceae archaeon | reverse complement strand
TAAATAACGTAGAAGTTGAAACAATCTCGGATCGGTAGTCTAGTTGGTATGATGACGCACTCACACTGCGTATGGATTTAAAATCCCGCAAGGGTCAAGGGTTCAAATCCCTTCCGATCCACTATTTACAATCTAATTATTTGACTATCTGTATAAATTGGAATTCAATTCATAACGTTTAAGTCAATAACAAAAAAAGAATCAAAATATGCGTATATTACAACTTCACTGTGATAGTATAGAGTTTACTCCTGTAAAAAAGGAGATAAACTCAGCCGAAGAGATTGAACCATCTTCTAAAAAGATAGAGGAGGTAGTAGTGGCATTTGTAGCAATCGAAGAAGGAGATAATTCAATTGTTGCAAAAAAAGCAATGTTAGAAATCACAGAATCAATGAAAAAAGTTGGATGTAATAGATTGTTATTATATCCATATGCACATCTTAGCTCAAAATTGGCATCTCCAAGTACGGCATTATCAATTTTAAAAGAAATGGAATCTCTTGCACAAGGTCTTCAAGTATCAAGAGCACCATTTGGATGGACAAAGTCTTACAAAATTCAAGTTAAAGGTCATCCTTTAGCGGAAAACTCAAAAACAATTACTGCAGAAGATAAAGACTCTACTTCAGACGCTGTCAAAGCAGAATCAAAGATCAAATCATATTGGTATATTATGTCCACTGATGGAAAAATGCAAACTACAGAGGAATTTAATTTTGCAAAACATCCAAATCTTGAGGTTCTAGCAAAATACGAATCTGCAAAAAAAAGATCAGTTGACGAGCCGCCACCACATGTTAAATTAATGAAAAAGATGGCTATTGCTGATTATGAACCGGCATCAGATTCTGGAAATATGAGATTTTACCCAAATGGCAGACTAATGAAATCTTTGATAGAACGATATGTTACCGATAAAGTCATGGAATATGGTGGTCTAGAAGTTGAGACACCAATAATGTATGACTCCCATCATCCTAGCATGGAGAGCTATTTTCATAGATTTCCAGCAAGACAATACAACATCAATTCTGAGGGAAAACAACTCTTTTTACGATTTGCAGCTTGTTTTGGTCAATTTCTAATGGCAAAGGATTTTCAATTATCCTACAAAAACATGCCACTAAAACTGTACGAGCTTACCAGATACAGTTTTAGAAAAGAGCAATCAGGCGAGCTTGTTGGACTGAGAAGATTGCGCGCTTTTACGATGCCTGACTGTCATGCCATGTGCAAAGATATGGACCAAGCCAAAGAGGAATTTCGTAAAAGATTTGATTTATCACGAGAAGTCATCAAAGGTGTCGGACTAGACGAGTCTGATTGGGAGATGGCAATTAGGTTTACTGAGGATTTTTACAACGAAAACAAATCATTGATTGAAGAGCTCGTAAAAAAGATTGGCAAACCAGTGTTGATTGAAATGTGGAAAGAGAGATTTTTCTACTTTGTACTTAAATGGGAATTTAATTACATCGATAATTCAGGAAAAGCATCAGCATTATCTACAGATCAAATTGATGTTGAAAATGGAAAACGATACAATATTGAGTTTATAGATGAAAACAACAAACCGCAAAATCCTATAATATTGCATAATTCACCAAGTGGTGCTATCGAACGAGTAATTTATGCTCTGCTTGAAAAAGCAGCGGAAGATACTGCAAAAGGACGAAAGCCGCAATTTCCTTTGTGGCTTGCACCAACACAAGTTAGAATCATTCCTGTAAAGCCTGAATTTCTTGATTATTGTGAAAGACTAGCAGAAAAATTATCAATAGACAATATTCGCGCAGATGTTGATGACAGAAATGAAAGTGTTGGAAAAAGTATTCGCGATGCAGAAATAGAATGGATAAGGTATATCATAGTTATTGGTGAAAAAGAAGTAAATGCTGAAAAAATGAGTATACGGGATAGAAAATCTGGCAATGTTAGGGATCTTTCAGTTGATGACCTGATTAAAGAAATTAAAGATGAGACACAGGACAAACCGTTTATGAGATTGAATATGAATAGAAATCTCTCAAAACGACCACAAATAATGGTTTAATCAGTAGCACATACGAAATTAATTGATAGATTCAAATTTTACTACACTATGATGCATCCAAGTCTTTATGCGAAATTTCAAGAGATTTGTTAAAACATTCTATCGCTTCATCATATCTTCCCATGCTGCGTAGAGTAACACCTTTTTTGTTCCAAATATCTGGATTATTTGCATTAGTCACTAATATTTTGTCAAAGCAATCAAGCGCCTCTTCATACTTACCATCTTCTAAAAAACTCATTCCTTTTTTCATCAGTTCATGTGTATCTGTAACCATGTATGTTATCAGTAACACTTGCTTAAGTTTTTTCTTAACATGAAACATTCATCGCAATAACTTCTGACATTAGTTTTGCAGCTAGTGATGCAGTAGCTCCATTATCATAATGAGGACAGAGTTCAACGACATCCATACACCGTATCTTTTTTTCTTCCATGGCGTATATCATATCAAAAAATTCCCTTGAAGTAATCCCCATTGTTTCTGGATTTCCAACACCTGGAGCAAATGCAGGATCAAGAACATCCAAATCAACACTAAGATAGATTTTATCAAACGTAGAAATTGCATCTTTTACTAGCTTTGGACCTTTCCCCTCACGAATATCTCTATCCGTAATGGTTCTCACTTTGTGTTCTTCTTTGAATGCAAGCTCTTCTTTTACAAATGATCTTGCGCCAATATGAATAATATTTTCAGCTCCTCGTTTTTCAATTACTCTTCTAAGATATGCGGCATGACTAAGTTTGGTATCTGCGTACTCATCACGTAAATCATAATGAGCATCAAAAACAATGTAACCTGTTTCTTTCGGGAAGCTCATGTATATTCCATAAGTAATTAGGTGCTCACCGCCTAGGATGATTAACTGTTTTTCTCTTTTAGTAAGTTCTACAGTTATCTTTCCTACCATGTCTAATACTTCAGTTGCAACAACGGTGTGTTTTGTATTTCCTAGGTCTTCTATGTTTACATCCTCTAAATCTACATTAAATCTAGTAGAAAATATCTCGATATTGTTTAGTGCAAGTCTTATTGCATCTGGTCCGAATCTTGTACCTGGTCTAAAAGAATGTGT
>JBGPWD010000054.1:0-5483 GCA_041492015.1 Nitrosopumilaceae archaeon | reverse complement strand
GACTATAGAAAATAAACCCGATATTAGTGATCCTGAGGGTGATACAATATTGAATGACCTGATTTTAAAAAAGCGTGATACTCCAGTGAAAAAAGTCCGTTCTGCAAAGATGCTTAAATTTGAAGTAGAAGCAAAAAATCAAAAACTTGCGGAAAAAATTATAATGGAATTGTGTAATGAATTTAGAATTTACAACCCTCTTGTAAGTAAAGTATATGTTGAAAGTTTTGATGCCTAACCGCTTTTTATGACCTTGTGGTTCGAAGCAGTAGTATCATCAAGGGCTCCCTCTATCAACAATTTGCTTCGCAAATATTTTGACAGATCTGTTTCAGTTATAATGCCTACGAGCTTACCATTATCAAGAATAAGGAGTCTGCGAATATTTTTGTTAATCATTTTTTGAACGGCGTCCTCTATCGGTGTCATGGGTTCTACCCATCTAAAATTATGAGACATTATCTCAGATAGATGCACATCTCCACTTTTCCTATCTGAAGTTGAGATTTTGCGAGCAAGGTCTCTTTCTGTAACCAGTCCTATGGGAGTTCCATCTTTTATGACCACTAGTGAGCTGATCTCTTTTTCTGCAAGTAATATGGCTACATCTTTTGCTGTCTTGTCGTGTTCTATGGTAATTACATTTCGTACCATGATATCACGAACTTGACCCATAGCTAGTACCAAAAAGTATTAGAATAAAAACGATTTCATTCGATTCAATTTAATAATGCTGTTAAGAAATGGACAACTGTGAAAGTAGCAGTTGTAGTATTTCCCGGAAGTAATTGCGATCGGGATATGCATCATGTGCTTTCAAATGTCTTTAAACTAAAAACAGATCTTGTGTGGCATACTGACGAACTCCCAAAAAATATTGATGCTATAGTGCTTCCAGGAGGTTTTTCGTATGGTGATAGACTTCGAGCTGGAGTTATTGCTGCGCATAGCCCTGTAATATCTGAAATAAAAAAAATGGCTGAAAAAGGAATGCCAATTCTAGGTGTTTGTAACGGATTTCAGATTCTTGTAGAGGCGGGACTTTTACCAGGGGCTCTACTCAAAAATACATCACTTACATTTATGTGCAAATGGACTGAGATTATAGTAAAAAATAATAAGACTCCCTTTACCAACAAGTTGAAACTAAACCAAAGAATTCCTATTGCTATAGCAAATGGAGAAGGAAGATACTATGCTGATAAGGAGACTTTAAAATTGCTAAAGAAAAACAACCAGATTGTTTTTACATATGCTGAAGAAATAAACGGGGCTTCGCTTGATATTGCTGGAATATGCAACAAACAAAGAAATGTTGTTGGCATGATGCCACATCCTGAGAGGTCTGCAGAATCTATTATTAACCCAAAGAACTCAAAACCAGCGTCATTAATTTTTGAATCACTGTTGAATACCTTGGGTGTAGCATAATGAGTCTAACCCCACAGGAACACGCTTTTCTTGAAAAGAAAATTGGCCGAAAACCCACACCTGTAGAACTACAGATAGTTGCAGCGGAATGGTCAGAACACTGCTCGTATAAATCATCAAAAAAATATTTGAAACTTTTGCCAAGAGAAGGAACTAGAATAATTTCTGGCCCTGGCTATGATTCTGGAGTATTAGACGTTGGAGATGGTTATGTTATCACGGTACATATCGAAAGTCATAATCATCCTTCTGCAGTCGAACCATATGGCGGTGCAGCTACTGGAGTAGGTGGTGTAATACGTGATATTTTATCTACAGGGACAAGGCCAATTGCACTTCTTGATGGCCTGAGATTTGGGGATATTGAAAAAGATTCTCACGCAAGATGGCTGTTCAAAAATGCAGTACGTGGAATTGCAGACTATGGTAATTGTCTTGGCATTCCAACAATTGGTGGAGAAATTGAATTTGATAAATGTTTTACAAATTATGCGCTGGTTGATGTTGCAGCAATTGGTTTTGGTAAAAAAGATAAACTCATCAAAAACAGAGCTGATAAAGATGACTTTGTGGTTTTAATCGGTGGTTCAACTGGACGAGATGGAATAGGTGGTTCACAATTTGCATCAGACAAACTTGAATCAGAGAATCGTTCAGCTGTTCAAATTCCAGATCCATTTATTGAAAAATTAGTTATAGAGGCAATACTTGAAGCAAGAAATCAATATTGCATAAAAGCCTTGAAAGATTTGGGTGGAGGAGGTCTTTCATGTGCAGTTTCTGAGATTGCAGACGCACTTTCTGTTGGAATAGAGATGGATGTGGCAAGAATTCACAAAAGGGAATCTAGTATGTCCCCCACAGAATTAATGGTTTCAGAGTCACAAGAGAGAATGCTTGTGATAACTGACAGACAAAAGCTACCAATATTAAAAAAAATCTGTGAAAAATTCAGAGTTCCATATTCTGTCATTGGGAGGGTAAAGGAAGATAGAATGATGCAAGTTAAAGTGGAAACAAATACAATTGCAAATCTTCCTAGTAGCGTTATTGCAAATGCACCACTTTTAGATAGACCTGCATCAAAACCAAAATATCTAAAAAAAATAGGAGAAATAAAAAAACCAAATACCCCAAAGGATCTAACTGAAACGCTTCTTCGAATGCTTGCTAACCCCAACATTGCAAGCAGGATTTGGGTTTATGGCCAGTATGATCATGAAGTTGGCATAAGAACCGTTGTAAAACCGGGACATGATGCTTCTGTTCTACGATTAGATAACGGCAAATTCCTTTCTGTAAAGATTGATGGTAACTCTAAACATTGTTACATTAATCCGCGTCAAGGTGCTATGGGATGCTTTGAAGAAGCTTGTAGAAATGTTGTCTGTACTGGAGCAACACCCATTGGGATGGTTGATCATCTACAATTTGGAAATCCGGAGGATCCAGAAATTTTTTGGACATTTAAAGAATCATTAGAAGGGATATCTGAACTTGCAAAATATCTTGAAATAACTTGTGTAGGAGGCAAAGTTAGCTTTTATAATGAGACAAATAATGGACCAATCAAACCGACTCCTTTGATTGGGGTTCTTGGGTTGATAGAAAAAAAACCACTTTATCCACAAAAGGTTTCTAAAAACGATTTACTTGTTATTATTGGAGAAACAAAAGACGAGCTTGGTGGCTCAGAATATTATGAATACTTACATGATATCATTGGTGGAAATTGTCCAACTGTTGACATGAAATCTTCTAAACTAAATCAACAAATTGTCTTAGATTTGATAAACCTGGGTTTAGTTAACTCTGCACATGATTGTTCAAAAGGAGGAATTGGAGTAGCTATATCAGAACTATGTCTTACAAATAACGTTGGTTGTGTTGTATCTATAGATAAAATTCCAGCAAAAAAACTTAAACCAGACGAGGTTTTATTTTCTGAAACTCATTCCAGATATCTTCTGGCCATAGATCCAAAAAATATTAATAAAACCAAATCAGTACTTGAACAAAGTAACGCACCTTCTGCTATCATTGGGAAATTTTCTGGCACAGTCATAATGTTTAGAAACAAGGCAAAAACTATTGCAAATCTAAGGATTGATAAAGCACTAGGAAAATGGTTAAACTCGTTGGAGTTGTTAGTAACTCATGGTTAAGGAAAATTGTGGTGTTGTAGGAATATTCAGTCTTGATGGCGCAAATGTTATCCCGATGATAATTGATTCTTTAAGAGCGCTTCAGCACAGAGGACAAGAAGCATGGGGGATTGCTATTCCAAAAAAACAACCTTACAAACAACTTGGATTAGTGTCATCAGCTGTTTCAGAATTTGATAAAATTACAAGAGAATATGCATCGCCTGCAGCAATTGGTCATGTGAGATATTCAACTATGGGCGGAAGTAATTTGGAAAACGCACAGCCATTAAAAGTAAAAGATCTTTGCGTTGCGCACAATGGCACAATATCAAATGTCGAAGAATTGGCTGGAATGGTAGGAGGATGTACGTTTACTCCACAAAATGTAAGTGATACATTAGTTGCAGCAAAGAGGTTAGTTTCTCTCATGTCAGAAAACGGAAAGCTTGGTAATGCACTTTCAATTTTAAAAAATGAAATGATAGGCTCATTTTGTTTTACTTTTGTATCTGATGACAATGCAGTGTATGCAGCTCGTGATCCAAAAGGGTTTAGACCAATGGTTATTGGTTTCAGGAAAGATATCAATACATACATTGTAGCTTCAGAATCATCTGCACTGGCTGCAGTTGGGGCCCAACTAATTCGTGATGTAAAGCCAGGTGAACTGATAAAAATTAGTAATGCAGGTTTAGAATCAGAAATGTTTTCAGAAGAAAAAAAATCAGCACATTGCTCATTTGAATTTACATATTTTGCACACCCTTCTAGTATTATGGAAGGTTCAAATATCTACACAGTAAGAAAAAAAATCGGGCAGTATCTTGCAAGAAAGTTTCCAATAGAAGATGCAGACATTGTAATTCCAGTACCTGACTCAGCAAGACCTGCTGCACTAGGATACGCACAGGAACTAGGAATTCCGTTTGAAGAAGGCTTGTTAAAAGACAGATACAGTAGAAAGGGCCCACTACGAAGTTTTATTGAACCGCATCAAAGTGATAGAGTAGAAATAAATCGCTGGATAATTCCAATTATTCCAGTTATTAATGGTAAACACGTAGTTGTAGTAGATGACAGTCTTGTGAGGGGAACAAGCTCTAAGGCAATAATAAAGGCCCTTCGAAGAGCAGGAGCAAAAAAAATTAGCATGGTGATAACATTTCCTCCAATAAGGTTTCCATGCTATGCTGGCATTGACTTTCCTTCCAAAGAAGAGCTTGTGACATTTTTTGATGATAATAAAGAGTATTCTGATGAGGCTATGATAGAAAAAGTACGACAAACTATTGGTGCAGATTTTCTGGGATATAACGATGTAAAGAATTTGGCAGATGCTGTAGGAATTGAGGTTAATTCTATGTGCTTTACTTGTTCTACTGGTGATTACTCGCCACTAGGAATAAAACCTGCCTTTAAGAGTCGCGCAGAAATTAAAGGTGAATAAATTGGAATTAGCATACGTACTTGTAAAAGCCAAAATGGGACATGAAGTCGATGTGATGAATGATATTTTGAAAATAGACGGTGTAAAAGAAGTTCTTGGAACTTTTGGTCAATATGATATCTTTGTCAAAGTTCAGGTCCCAACAAGAAATGCGATTGAACGTGTAATTACTCAGAAGATCCGTAGAGTTAGTAATGTTATGTCTACCACAACGCTTTCTGTCATACCTGATCAAGGCGGCAAATAGACTTTACTAATTAAACCTTATGGGTTCGTAGTAGAAATCTTGAATCAGTTTAAATCTAACATTGTACAAGGACGCCTGTTTGAAGTTTCTTCGTTCAGGTAAAGTAAAAGACATTTACGAATTAGATAATGGGAACTTACTTTTCCATTTCAGTGACAGGGTTTCTGCATTTGATGTAAAGTTCCCTACTCCAATACCAAGAAAAGGTGAG
>JBGPWD010000178.1:0-2145 GCA_041492015.1 Nitrosopumilaceae archaeon | reverse complement strand
TACGTATGTGAATTTCATGGTATCTCTGAATTTGAAAGTGTAGAAGGTAAGATAGCCAAATTTCTATACGAAAAATTTGGAGCTCAGCAGACAAAGATTACATGGATTGGAAGTGAAGATGAGACAAGCTTGGTTTTAGGAAAAGGCAGGCCATTTTTTGCCAAAGTTATCAACCCACACAAAAGAAAGATCAAGTCTGAGAAGAAGATAGACCTTGATGGTATCACCATACACAATCTTAAAACAATTGAAAAAATCCCATCTGATATCATACGATTCAAATCAGAAATAGAAATGGAGATAGAAACTGAGAAGCAAATAACGCAATCTCAATTAAAATCCCTTCATAAACTAGAAAAGCAGACCATATCTGTATATGAAAACTCGGGAAAGAAAAACCAGAAAAAAATCTATCATATAAAATACAAAAAAATGTCTGACAACTCTTTTTCCGTATTCATGGAAGCCGATGGTGGAGTTCCACTCAAGCGATTTGTAAATGGCTCTGAGGTAGAGCCAAGCTTGTCAAGTATACTAGAAAACCAGTGCAAGTGCAAGGTCTTTGATTTTCACGAGATCTCGCTTACAAATTAAGCATTTTGAAAATAGTCTCAACGTTTTTTTATAGTCTGGGACTAGTTTGTTTTAATTGAATCCGCTACTAAAAGTTCAAGAGGCGCACAAAAACGATCTCTTGCCTGACAAGATCTATCACACCATAACAGAAAGATTTCCTATAGTACTAGAAGGAATAGGTAGAATAGAAAAGGCATCGGGAATCAACTTTCCAATTGCATATGTGGAGCCATCTATCGTACTGTCGCACTCTCATAGCTCAACAGATCTTGGAATCTTGTTTGCCAGGACAACTCCAGTTGTCATTGCAGAAAAACTAGAGATCATAATTCAAGTCACTGCACCACTTGTAGCCTTTGGCCTAAAGGGAACAATACATGCCATTTTGGCTCACGAATTCCTACACTATCTGGAACTAGCACGTCGTATATCAAAAATGGAAATTTTATCTGATGAGCTCTCAGGAAATTTATTTGAAAGTACATATTCGGATGCAACAAGACTGTTTGATCCAAGGGCAGTATTTGATGACAAGACCCTACTATTACACATAACAAAGAAATTTCCCGAAGGATTCAGAGATTACAAGCTTGAAGACAAGGTGGTAAAATTCTGGATAGAAAAAAACCTGCCGACAACAAAGATAACAATGGATACAAACATTGCCAAGATCCCGTCAGAAATACTTGCCAAAACAAAATTTGATCCTAAACTGGAACAAAAGCTTGACGAACTGGTACTAAAAATGTCAAAACTTCGCAAGAAAAAGTATTACTAATTATTGTATAAATTCAGTAAGACTGCATTTGCCGCAAGTACGTCTGTTTTTGTGCTCTGACATGAACACTCCCTTGCCACATCTATCACATTCCTTTCGCAGTTTTTCTGCCTTTTCTCCTTTAATTTTGTAATATTTGTAGACATTGGGACTCGAACCTTTTTTGCCACCAGGTGCTTTCTTTCCTCCGGCCATTACTTACTATCTTCCTTTTTTGGCTCATCGGCTGTCTTTTTTTCCTCAGATTTTTTTGGAGCTTCTTTTTTCTCTACTTCCTTTTCTTTTGGTTTCTCTTCTACTTTCTCTGCCGGTACTTCCTTTGTCTCTTCTGCTTTTTCACCGCCAGCCTTTGCCTTGTCTAGTCTCGCAAAAATTGCTGGCTTGACATGCTGCCTTGCCAATTTTTCATCATCATAAATGTAAAACGTACCTGAAACCATTGGTCTTCCAGTTTCATTTTGTAATTTGATTGGAACTATGACTTTGCCATCAAGCTTGAAGTGTTTTGATACGACATCAATGGCTTCTAGTTTTTTCAGCTTGCCGGCCAGTCCCTTAAATGTGCATGTGATCTCCCTTCTTGCAAGTAGGCTGTTCTTTACATCACTTGTTACTTCGATCATTGACATGTATTCAACGTCCTTTTAATAGCGAATATAATCCTAACGGGGAAGATTGCTAACAAATTTAAGAAATTAAACCATTGGTTTCATGTGGATCGTTTTATGATTCACCTGAAAAATTCAGGTTTTGTTCCGCAGGATGCAAAAAAGCTCCTATCACAAGCTGAC
>JBGPWD010000141.1:0-2763 GCA_041492015.1 Nitrosopumilaceae archaeon | reverse complement strand
ATTGAACCAGAAGCCATGGAATATTTACGAGTAGAACCTGGCGACATGGTAGAAATCATTGGTAAAAGAGCAAGTTGTGCAATAGTGTGGCCAACAGATGACGATAACAAAGCTCCAGACATGATTAGAATTGACGGTCAAACAAGAAAGAATGCAGGTGTTGGAATTAATGACATTGTTAACGTAAGAAAAATTGTAGCAAAACCTGCAAAAAGTGTTGTACTCATGCCAGTAAATGGCAATGTAACAGTTGACAAGGAATTTACTGATTTTGTAAAAAACAGACTCAAAGGTCTGCCGCTTTCTGAAGGTGATGAAATATCCGTAATGATTCTTGGAAACTCTATTGACTTTAAGATTCACAAAATATCACCCAAAATTGTTGTCAAGATAGAACGTACCACATCTCTTACCATATTAACTGAAACCGCAGTTGACAAGAAATTGCGAGTAACCTATGAAGAGATAGGAGGGTTAAAGACACAGACAAAAAGGATGAGAGAGATTGTCGAACTACCCTTACGACACCCTGAAGTATTTCAAACATTTGGGATAGAACCACATAGTGGAATTTTGTTATATGGCCCACCCGGATGTGGAAAGACTTTGATTGCAAAAGTACTTGCAAGTGAATCAGAGGCAAACTTTTACTCCATAAACGGTCCAGAGATTATGAACAAGTATTATGGAGAAACAGAAGCACGACTACGTGACATATTCAAAGAAGCAAAAGAAAATTCTCCAAGTGTAATATTTATCGACGAGATTGATGCAATTGCTCCAAAAAGAGAAGAAGCTTATGGTGATGTAGAAAAAAGAGTAGTTGCACAACTTTTAGCTTTGATGGATGGACTAACAGACAGAGGAAATGTCATTGTTTTGGGTGCAACAAACAGGCCAGAAAGTATAGACCCCGCACTAAGAAGACCTGGAAGATTTGATAGAGAAATTGAAATTTCGGTACCAAACGCAGATGGAAGGTTAGAGATCCTTAGTATCCACACACGAGGAATGCCACTTGATGACGATGTAGATTTGAAAATACTTTCTGCAGAACTTCATGGTTATACTGGTGCAGACATTAAATCACTATGCAGAGAAGCAGCTATGAAAGCACTCAGAAATTATTTGCCAGAAATAGATATGGAAACAGAAAAAATTTCTGCCGAAGTTTTACAATCTATGAAGATTAGCTTACAAGACTTTTACGATGCAATGCATGAAATTGTGCCTACTGCCATGAGAGAATTTTATGTAGAAAGCCCAAAGATTTGGTGGAAAGATGTAGGCGGATTAGATGATGCAAAAAGAACACTACATGATAACTTGATAATGGCAGTAAAAGAACCTGCAAAATTTCAAAAAATGGGAATCAAACCAGCAAAAGGCGCATTACTTTACGGACCTCCTGGATGTGGAAAGACACTTCTAGCAAGATCACTTGCAACAGAAAGCGGAGCTAACATGATTCTCGTAAGAGGTCCTGAAATTTTATCAAAATGGGTAGGAGAATCTGAAAAAGCGATAAGAGAGATATTCAGAAAAGCAAAAGCATCTTCTCCATGTATTGTAATTTTTGATGAGCTTGATTCTTTTGCCAGAGCCAAGTCCATGGAAGATGGCGGAGTAGGCGAGCGATTTTTGAGTCAGCTTTTAACAGAGATGGAAGATGGTGGTGCAGCTAGAGTAATTGTACTTGGAATTTCAAACAGGCCTGATTTGATAGATACGTCACTTCTAAGACCTGGAAGATTAGACCTGATCTTGTTTATACCACCACCAGATGAAAAGGGCAGATTGGAGATAATCAAAATCTTAACACGTACGATGCCTCTTTCTGGTGATGTAGATTTGAAAGAAATTGCAGTTGCCACAAAGAATTACAGTGGTGCGGATCTTGTGGCCATCTGTAGAGAAGCTGCGGTGCATGCAATGCAAAATAATACCACCAAAATAGGCAGTACTGATTTTGCAGCTGCATTAAAACTTGTCAAACCTTCCATAACAAAAAGTGTGGATGAGTGGTATGGTACAATAAAAGAGAATATGTCATATGCCATATCAAAGCCAATTGATAAAACATTTTACGGTTAAGATATGACAATACCACTCAAAAATACAGTATATGAGATGATAAAGGAATCTGGATCCTTAACAGATTCAGAACTTTCAAAGTTATTGATAAAGACAGGAATTTCAATTCCAGAAGATGAATTCAACAAGACCCTGCTTAATTTGGAAATTTATGGTCTCATTAAGGTAAGCTGGCTCACAAAAGAACAACGCAGAATCGAAGTGGTAGAAAAAGAAAACGAAATAGACGAAATAGAACAACAAAGTAGAGAAAAATTGGAACGCGATTATGAAGCTGGATTTCCTGGTGTTGACCAAGAACAAGAGATTCCAGAATAATTTTTGAAATAATTTTACTAAAATTTAAAATATTTTATTTAAAACTGGAAAGTGAAAAGCTGCATCCAGTGCAATTCCGACAAAAATTATTGTAAGATAAGGTGCTGTAACCTTGTATGCCTTCCAAGCAAATTCTGAAGTCGGTGTTTTTGTAAGTTTGTAATGATAAGATAACATCAGGGCGCCAGAAGCTACAGCTGTTATGAGATATACATATCCCAATCCAAACGCAACTAATGACAGCGAATATGGTATAAGGATAGCAGTATTTACAAGAATGTACTTTGATGTCTTTTGCATTCCAATTAAAACAGGAAGCATTGGTACCTTGGCTTCTGCATAATCATCTCT
>JBGPWD010000148.1:0-2597 GCA_041492015.1 Nitrosopumilaceae archaeon | reverse complement strand
GTTCCTATATTATAAAACCACTTGTTATTGTCTTTCCAAGAAATGAGAAGGAAATAATAAAGATTCTAAGATTTGCATCAAAAAATAATATCCCAGTCACGCCTCGTGGTGCTGGAACGGGTCTTGTAGGAAGTGCACTAGGCAAGGGAATTATTCTTGATTTAAGATATCTTGACAAGATCAACATTTACTCAAATTATGTGCAAGCTGATTCAGGAGTATTAAAGGGAATTCTTGACAAAAAATTAGAAGAAAATGGCAAGTTTTTTGGGCCCGATCCATCTGTTGGACCATACTGCACAATAGGTGGCATGGTTGCCACAAACGCAAGTGGTAGTCATTCTCTCAAGTATGGTAGTGTAATTGACAACTTGGTTGGAGTTAGAATAATAACTTCAAGTGGCAAGGCAATTAACCTCCCATCAAAATCACAATTTAGTATCAAAATATTAAAAATGATAAATCCTAGTATCAAAAAAAAATTTCCTTTTGTATCAAAAAATTCCTGTGGTTACAGGTTAGATAAAATAACAAAAACAACAGACTTGCAAAAAATTATTGCGGGTTCTGAGGGAACCTTGGGCATAATAATTTCTACAAAGCTAAAGATTTTGCCACAACCAAAAAAGAAAACGCTAATCATATTGTCGTATAGAAATTTAGAGCTGGCAGTAAGTGATTCGGCAAAAATAGTCAAACTCAAACCTTCTGCCTTGGAGTTAATAGACAAGAACATTATTAAACACATTAAATTTAATTTTCCTTCTGACACAGGGTGTTTGTTATTTGTAGAGTTTGACAGCAACATAAAAAAAAGTAGAACTTGTCTTGGTAAGACAATTACAGATGGCAAAATCATTAAAATCCTCACAAAAAAAGAAGATATAACAAAGTGGTGGGGTATCAGGAATTCAGCTTTGGGATTTAGTCTAAGAAACATCACTCCAGAGCAAAGCTTGCCAACTTTAATTGAAGATGCTACCGTTCCTGTTGAGAAGCTAGTTTTGCTTGTTAATATAATCAAAAAAATTTCAAAAAAATACAAACTAGATGTAGTCATATATGGTCATGCTGGAAACGGTAATCTACACATAAGACCCATAATGAAGCAAAAAAACAAAAAATGGATAAAAAAAATTGCTACTGAATTTTTTTCCAAAGTATTAGAGATAGGCGGAAGCATAACAGGTGAGCATGGAGACGGTCTTGCCAGATCAGAGTTTGTAAAGTTACAATATGGAAATGAGGTTTATTCTGTTTTCAAGAAGATAAAACGGGAATTTGATCCAAAAAACATTCTGAACCCAGATAAAATAATCACTACAAAAAGCAGCGTGACAAAAAACCTCAAAATTTGATTTGATGTAGTTTATTTTATTTTTGTTCCAAGCGGAACATCTTCACTTACTGTTAACCAAAAGGGCTTTTCATTTACATCTGCAGCCAAAAGCATTGCGTTTGATTCAAATCCTGCAATCTTTCTTGGTTCCAAATTTGCAATAACAACTACCATCTTACCTACCAGTTCTTCTGGTTGATAATACTCTGCACCACCAATTATTACTTCGCGTTTTTCTTCACCCAAGTCTATAATTCCCTTTATGATTCTCGATTTTCCTGGAATTTTTTCTGTGTTTACTATTTTGGCTATACGAAGATCAAGTTTAGCAAAATCATCATAGGTAATGTTTGGCACAACAAGGATAAATTTATCGCATTAAAATTGATTTCTAAAATCAAGACTAATATGTAGACTGCAAAGAGTGCTCGATATGGCCCAGATTCAAAGTTTTGTAGAGATAAACGCTCCACTTGAAAAGATTTGGGATATCATATCTGATCTTGATGCAGAACCCAAATTCTGGAAAGGGACAAAGGAAGTAAGAAACATATCAAAACAAGGAAATGTTGTCACACGCGAAATCACAATTGCCTTCAAAGATTCGAAATGTTTGCAGACAGTAACCCTTTATCCGAAGGAAAAGATTCAAGCTGTATTTACAAAAGGAGTCATAAATGGAACTAAGACAATAATTCTAACACAAAAAGAAGGCGCAACTCGCCTAGAAGCAATTTGGGACATGAAACTCTCAGGAATGATGGGCATGTTTACAGGAATGGTTAAAAAACACATTCAAAGTGGGACTGAGCAGGCACTTCAAAGCATAAAACAAGAAGCAGAGAGATAATTTTATGGAAATTGCCTTGGATATTTTTAATTATATTTTAACTGCCATTTTAGTTGGAGTTTCTATAACTTGGATTTTGTTGATAAAATCAATGTGGGTTTCGTTTAGAGACTCGCCTTTTTTAGATAGATTTGATGCAAGGCCTCATGCAAAACCAAAGGTCTCAGTTATCTTACCAGCAAGAAACGAAGAAGGTTTTATTGAAAAATGTCTTGCTTCACTTTTAGATCAAGACTATGAAAATTACGAGATAATAGCAATTGACGACAGATCAGAAGATAAAACTGGAGAAATAATTAAAAAAATGGCAGAAAAAAATTCTAAGATAATCTATGTCTTGGCAGATCCAAAACCAGAAAAATGGATAGGAAAAAACTGGGCGTGTGTTGAAGGATTCAAAAAATCAAG
>JBGPWD010000050.1:0-5762 GCA_041492015.1 Nitrosopumilaceae archaeon | reverse complement strand
TGTCAGAAAAGACTCTAGTAATCTTTCAGAACTTGTAGTAAAAGCTGTACTTGCTGTAGCAGAGAAGACAGAAGATGGTTATACCGTTGATATTGATGATATCAAAGTGGAAAAGAAAGCAGGCGGTTCAATAAAAGATACCTATCTCACAAAAGGAATCATACTTGATAAAGAGGTAGTTCACAGCGGCATGCCAAAAAAGATTGCCGATGCAAAGATTGCTCTCGTTAATTCTGCATTAGAGATTGATAAAACTGAGTTTGATGCAAAGATCAACATATCAAATCCACAACAGATGAAATCATTTCTAGATGAAGAAAACAAGATGATCAAAAATATGGTAGACAAGGTAATTGCATCTGGAGCAAACGTCTTGCTCTGCCAAAAAGGAATTGATGACATTGCACAACACTATCTTGCAAAGGCAGGCATACTTACAGTAAGAAGAGTAAAAGAAAGTGATCTTTCTAAACTTGCAAAGGCTACTGGTGCAAGAATGGTAACAAATCTAGATGATCTCTTTGAAAAGGACTTGGGAACAGCAGAAAACGTGGAAGAAAGAAAAGTAGAGACAGACAGATGGGTTTTTGTTGAAGGGTGTAAACATCCAAAGGCTGTAACCATTCTTGTCAGAGGAGGATCACAAAGAGTTGTTGATGAAGTAGAAAGATCAGTTCATGATTCAATTATGGTTGTAAAAGACGTAATGGAAAACCCCCTGATTGTAGCTGGCGGTGGTGCACCGGAAACCTATGCTGCAACAAAACTTAGAGAATGGGCAAAAACACTTGAGGGACGTGAACAACTTGCGGTAGAAAAATTTGCAGACTCACTTGAGGTAATTCCTCTCACACTTGCTGAAAACGCAGGTATGGATCCAATAGATACCCTAACATCACTTCGATCAAAACAACTCAAAGGAAACAAGTGGACTGGAATTGATGTGATGAAAGGTGTGGTAGCAAGCATGCATTCTACTGACATCTTTGAGCCACTTTCTGTAAAAATTCAGATTGTCTCATCTGCTAGCGAGGCAGCATGTATGATCTTAAGAATTGATGATGTAATTGCAATTGCAAAATCCTCGGGCCCTCCACCGGGTGCAGAAGGAGGAATGGGTGGAATGGGCGGCGGCATGCCAGGAATGGGCGGTATGGGCGGTATGGGCGGTATGCCACCTATGGACATGTAAAGTCCAAAAAAGATTAATTCTCTTCATCAAAGGTTTATTTGCCGACTATTATTACAAATTTTTATGCAACTTGGCGGCGGCTCAAAAATTCTTGCTGGTGCCAAGTATGTCTATTTGATATTTTTCTTTGCACTACTATCTGGCATGTTTTATCCTGTAATCACACATAGTAATGGCAGTAATGTCGTTGGGGGAGTATTGATCCTCTTTATTGGTCTTGCAGGTGCAGTATCACTATACAAGGCAGGTACATCTGACAAACACCAAAAAACCTATCTTATTGCAGGCTTTGCGATTTTATCTATATCTTTACTACTCGTGTATGCATCACTTGGAAAATTAACCTAAATATCGAAATATAGATAGAATTCATGTGGATGTGGTCTAATTGAGACCTCGCGCTCATCCTTTCTTTCTAATTCAATAATTCTGTCAAGCACATCATTTGAAAAGATTGGATTGAGAAACTTTCTATCACTCTCTAGTGAATCAAGCGCCTCACCAAGTGTTGCTGGTAAAGATTTGATTCCCCTTGCATCCCGCTCTTTTTTACTCATTTTGAAAATATCCTCATGAACTGGATCTCCTGGTTCGATTTTCTTTTTAATTCCTTCAAGACCAGCTGCTAGTACTGCAGAAAAAACAAGATATGGATTTGATGAAGGATCAGGGGCTCTAAACTCTAGTCTTTTTAACTTTGCATATTTTTCTCCTTTGAAATGTGCTGGAACTCTAACTATTGCAGACCTGTTACCAGTACTCCATGCCACATAAACTGGAGCCTCATATCCTGGAACCAATCTGTGATACGAGTTTGTTGTTGGTGCTACAATTGCAGCTAGAGCTCTTGCATGATTCATTATTCCACCGCAAAAGTATCTTGCAGATTGGCTAATCTCTTCTTTATCATCTTTATCAAAAAATACATTCTTGTCATCTTTCCAGAGACTCACATTTGTGTGCATGCCAGAACCGGCATCCATGGCAATTGGTTTTGGCATCATAGTTGCAACCTTGCTATACTTTACTGCAACATTTCTTACAACATACTTGTAAGTTTGAGCGCCATCAGCGGCATTTGTTAAATGATCATATCTAATATCAATTTCACACTGACCTGCAGTTGCAACCTCATGGTGATGATTATCACATAAAATACCGAAATTTTCATTCAAAATATCAACGCACTCGTTTCTATATTCTGTTAATGTGTCAGATGGAGTACTTGGATAGTATCCCTTTTGCAAGGCCATAGGATAGCCCTTTCCTTCTTGACTCCACGGTGCTTCTTTTGATTCTATGGAATATGACTGGCCTTTGTATGGTGTCAAGACATCCCATTGAATCTTGTCAAAGACGAAAAATTCTACCTCTGGTCCCCAAAAACTATAATCGAATCCCTGAGTTTTGAGATACTTTTCTGCCCTTTGCGCTATGCCTCTGGGGTCTTGCTCAAGTCTGCCCTTATCCCATCCCCAATAAACATCACAAATCAATCTGGCGGTTTTACCGTTTACTATCCATGGAATGATGGAATATGTATTTGGATCGGGCTTGAGTACCATATCAGAATCATCCACAGTTGCAAATCCGACAATTGAGGAACCGTCAAGCTTTGGCAAACCATCTTGCATTTGTTGGGGAGTAAACAAGCTAGCGGAAATTGTAGTGTGATGGAATCGACCTAATAATCCTGTAAACTGTAAATCGATAAATTTTATTTGATCGTGTTTTATCTTAGCAAAAACTTCATCAGCTGAATAGGAAATTAATACTGGCTCTCCACCAATCACTTTATATGGCAATTTGGTTCCTTGATCATAACACAAGGAATCCATGATTTAAGTATGTTGGGTGTGGAAATATCAGAAACAAAAAAAATTGATGTAAATTCATTATACTCCATCTTACAGCTTGAAATAGAAAATGATACTGTACAAGAAATTAATCCACATATTTATTCAAGTATATGCGAGTTAATTGGTAATCTGAAAAATCAAGGATATGATGGAATATAATCAAAAATCAAAAACTCACTTGTAAAGATAGTAACAGATATGATAACACTTCTTTTAAAAATAAGAATTGAAAAAGCAATTAAATTAAATGAACTTGATTATACAAATTTACTTGACGAAGAAAGATTCATCTTGGATTCTGAAGATGAATTGCGTCAAAGAAAAGAAACAATTCTAGAAGCTACACTAAACGGCAGATTAAAACTACTTGGGACAGTAGCCAACAACCACAGGTCACGATCCATCGTAATACGTTTCTTAAAATCAATAGACCAGATAGTAGGCTCTGATCTTCAAAAATATGGCCCATTTGAAGCAGAAGAGGTGGCAACCCTTCCTTTTGAGAATGCACTTGCTCTCATCAAGAAGAAAATTGCCATTAAAGTAAACTGGGAAGACTAGAAATTACGCCTGATATTTCTTTAGGGTAAATGGATAATGAGATTCATCTAGGTACCTATTTTCTGATTATACTATATCCGGTTGCAGGCCTTTTTATTATAGAGATGGTCTGCAGAGTAGCAAAAATTCCATCATGGATAAAACTTTTAACTCAAGCAACAATGTGTGTGGCTTTTGGCATAGTTTATCTTACTATGCAAGTTGCTCACTGGCTTACTGGAGGAGTTTTGTTGGCTTTGGCATTTGCATTGTTTTATCAGGCAAAGATTTCTAAACTAAATCCAGAAAGGGCACTTTACTAATCACGCAATTTATTCAAAATTTTTCTGAAAATGCTTTGTCTTCCTATTCCCTTATCTCGTTTTATGCTATTTTGGCCAAATCTTTTTGCTCGAATCTGATGGAGTTTAACGCATCTATGGTCTTCTGGCAATCTGTGGTCTGCGCATAACTTGTCTTTACAGTAATTGCATTCAAAAGGCAAGTCTTGCTTTTCTCCACAATATGCACAATCAAACTCCATACAATAATTAAAAATTCGGACTAAATTAATGTTAAGTAACAAAGTTATGCATTGTATGATATGAGATCAAAACATATTTACAGAATATATCGTGATAAAAAACAGATTTTCAGATGTTAAAAGACAAAGTTGCAATTGTAACTGGTGCAAGTAGTGGAATAGGTCGTGCTACTGCGTTATCTCTTGCAAAGGCAAGCGCAAAGATAGCAATTGCTGCTAGAAGGACGCAACGATTAGAGGAATTACAAAAAGAAATTACAAAAATTGGCACTGAATGCATCATAGTACCATGCGATGTAGCAAAACGTAAAGACTGCCAAGCACTGATTGATGCTGCAATAAAAAAATGGAATCACATAGACATTTTGATTAATAATGCTGGGATCATGCCTCTGAGTTTTGTAAAGAATCTAAAAGTTGACGAGTGGGAACAAATGGTTGATGTCAACATCAAAGGTGTACTTTTCTGTACTGCCGCTGCGATTCCTCATTTGATTAACCAGAATTCTGGTCACATTGTAAACATCTCATCAATTGCAGGAAGACTAGTATTTCCATCAGGTAGTGTTTATTGTGCAACAAAATATGCGGTAAGAGCTTTTAGCGAAGGGTTGAGACAGGAACTAAGCACTCGATATAAAATAAGAGTTACAACAATAGAGCCTGGCATTGTAGCTACAGAGCTTACTAACACAATTACAGATAAATCACTAGAATCATTTGTAAAACATTCAAAGGAAATTGAAGCACTACAAGCAGAAGACATTGCAAACTCGATAATGTTTGCATTAGAATCTCCGTTGCGCATGAACGTTAATGAAATTACAGTAAGGCCAACTACACAAGAAAGATAGTGTTAGGTGGTAGATAATAACAACAAATATTCTGATTCTAGGCGGAGGGTTTGGTGGTCTTGCTGCAGCAAATGAACTAAGACAAAATCTTCCATCAGAAATAAAAATTACTGTAATTGATAAAAAAGACTATTTCATGATGGATCTAGTAAAGCTCTGGATCCTTAATGGAACTAGAGAATTTGAATATTCAAAAAGACCTTTACAAACAATAACAAAAAAAGGAATTGATTTTATTAACGAGGAAATTATCAAAATCGATCCAAAAAATAAAACTGTTACAACGAAATCAAAAGAATTACCCTATGACTATCTGATTATTGCACTTGGAGTTGAGCTTGCACCAGAACAAATTCCAGGTCTTTCAAATAATGGATTAAACTTGTATGAACTCAAAGACGTTCCAAAGATGCGTGATGCAATAAAGAGAATGAAATCAGGCAAGATAGCAATGGCCATAATGGGCCTGCCTTACAAATGCCCGCCAGCTCCCTATGAAGCAGCTCTTCTCATTAGGTCTATGCTAAAAGACACAGGCGCCAGCGATTCTGTAAAAATTGACTTCTACAGCCCCACTCCAATAACACTTCCAGCAGGTGGTTCTCAGGTAAGTGAAGAACTGTTACAACTTTTAAAATCAAAAAACATAGAGTTTCATGGTTCACATAAAACAATCTCCGTTGGACCAAAGACACTCAAGTTTGAAGAATCTGTGGCTGGCTTTGATCTTCTTATTGCAGTTCCACCACACAAGGCTCCCTCAGTTGTAGGTG
>JBGPWD010000042.1:0-6462 GCA_041492015.1 Nitrosopumilaceae archaeon | reverse complement strand
AATTATTAGATTTATTGGGTCTGGCAGAGTTCAAGTAGATTATAACCACAGATTTGCTGGCAAGACAATACTTTACGATATTAATGTAGTAAAATCTCTTAACACTGACGAAGAAAAGATCATGGGCCTCTTAAAGAGAAACATACCAGTTGAGGACTCTAAGTTGAAATTTGAAGTAAAAGGTTCTGTACTTGATGTAACCGTGCCAGAAGAGATACTTATGGCCGAAGGACTAAGTACAATAAAACGTATTATAGCAAATGACATTTTCAAGTTTGTAAATAAACTAGAAAAGATCAACTATATCGAAACGTACAACAAGAAAATAGAAAAACCAGAAGCTATACCTGCTGAAGCAAAGCCTGCTGAAGCTAAACCAGAGGAAAAGCCAGCACAACCAAAGGCCGCCTAAATCTACAAAACACCAGTACTCTTTGCAAGCGCAATAGCTTTCTCTTCAGTCATTTTTACTTGATTTAAAATTGTATATCGTTCTGGTCTAAGTGACTGTGCAATTGAGAGAGCTTTTGCAAGAGTTGTTGGTTTTAGACCTATTTGCTTTGCAGTGGTTGGTGCTCCTACATTTTTTAACATTTGAACAATTTTTTTCCAATCCTGACCTTGCAATTTTGAAATCAAAATAGATCCAATTCCACATTTTTCTCCATGTAATCCAACACCAGGCTCCAAATAATCAACAGCATGAGAGAAGAGATGTTCTGCACCAGAACAGGGTCTGCTACTTCCAGCAATACAAGCAGCAACACCAGAACTAATCAAAGCCTCTACTATCATTCTAACATCTGGTCTTTTTTTGAAATTCTTTGAATTTTCAATTACTATCTTTGCACTCATTGAAGCAAGATTTGCAGCATAAGTGCCAAAATATTCTCCAACATTATCTCTTGCAAGCTCCCAATCCCTTACCGCAGTAACTTTTGCCATCAAATCTCCACATCCACTAGCTAAGAGTCTTCTTGGCGCCTTCTTTAGGATCGCAATGTCAACAAAGACTCCAAGGGGAGCTGTTGCGATAATAGAATATGGTTTGTCCCCACGTATTGAAACAAAGGGACTTGCGATTCCGTCATGTGATGCCGAAGTCGGAATGCTAACAAAAGATTTTTTCAAAGTAAATGCAGTCATTTTTGCAATATCGACTGATCTTCCCCCACCAATTCCTATTATTAGATCACTTTTGTCCTTCTTTATTTCAGCTATTGTTTTTTGAACAGCTTTTGTGTCATTGCTTATGCTAATATGCCAGATATTTTTTATTTTAGAAGCTGCAAGCGAGTCTGCAACTTTTTTGTATATTATTTTTTTTACTCGGTCACCAGAAACCACTGAAACCTTTTTTGGATTAGCAAGATCAGCTACAAACTTTCCAATATCTTCAATGTTATTTTCACCAATGACTATTTTTCTTGGAAGCTCCATCACATGGGAAGGCATGGATTTTTGATGAAATCTCATTATTTATCAATCTCCCGTTTTGCCTAACACAAAGTTATTTAAACGGGTATTATCCTATTCTAGTCATCTTAAATTAAGGAGAATGTTATTTGTTAGACTATGTTGAACAGCATACATTACATGGAACAACTACGGTAGGAATTTCCTGTACCGACGGTGTAGTATTGTGTGCAGACATGAGGGCAAGCGCAGGTTATTTTATAGCAAATAACAACACCATGAAGATACAAAAAATCGACAAGCACGCAGGAATGACAATGGCAGGTGGTGTTGCAGATGCACAAAACGTTACTGACATGCTAAGATATCATTCTAACATACACAGAATAGAAAAACAAGAATATCTTCCGATAAAGTCTATTGCAAGACTTGCTTCACTGATATTTTTCCAGAACAGATACTATCCCTTTATTGCAGACATTCTTGTTGGAGGATATGACAATCTTGGACCATCACTATACAACATAGACATGTTTGGCTCCCTTGACAAGAAAACCTTTGCGACCACAGGAAGCGGTTCTCCAGTTGCATACGGCCTTTTGGAAAATGAGTATCGAGATGGTCTTACTGTTGAAGAAGGCAAGGTAATTGCTTTACGAGCTGTAAAAGCTGCAATAACAAGAAACATTGGAACAGGAGACGGAATAAATGTCGCAATAATAGATAAGAATGGGTATCGTCTCTTAACAAAAGAGCAGAAAAAAGCCATCATTACACTTTAGTGAATTTTAGTTGCAAAGAAAACAACAACAACATGAGATATCGTCAGCCTCAAACATAATGGCCACAATACTGCAAAGTATACCAAAAGAGGCCGATGTTACCAAGATAGATTATGAGGGTCCACGAATTGCAATCTATACAAAAACGCCCCGCTATCTGATGGAACACAACGAAGTAATCTCAAACATGGTAAATGTAATAAAAAAGAGAATCGTTGTTAGAACAGAAGAATCCATAAGAAAATCCGAAGAAGAAGCAAAACAAATTCTCACTCAAGCAATGCCAAAAGACGCAGATCTGCATGGTACCTTTTTTGATACTGCCATAGGCGAGGTCACACTTGAAGTAAAACGACCGTGGCTTTTGTACAATACTGAAGCATTCAACATGGCCGACGTTGTTGAAAAGACTGGTTGGAGATTGCGAATAAGAAAAGCTACTGCCAATCAATCACAAACAATACAAACCATAAACTATAACCTGAAGATCTCATCTTCAGAGCGAAGTAAGCACCTCAAACAAGTTGGCGAAGAAATTTTTAGACCAAAACTTTCAGAGGCTGCCGAAGTTTCTCTTCTTACATTGGGTGGATTTAGCCAAGTTGGCAGATCTTGCATGCTTTTGACAACACATGAAAGCAAAATTTTGATAGACTGTGGTATTAACCCTGGTGCCAGAAATCCACAAGAAGCATATCCAAGGCTTGACTGGACTAATATCACACTAGATGAGCTTGACGCAGTTGTAATCAGTCATGCACATCTTGATCACACAGGTTTCTTGCCTGCGCTTTTCAAATATGGTTACAAAGGACCAGTTTATTGTTCTGAACCAACTTTACCCATGATGAATCTAATCCAGCTTGATGCAATCAAGGTCGCCGCTGCTCAGGGAAAAATCCCATTATACTCTGAAAGAGATGTCAAGCAGCTCATGAAACAGACCATAACACTTCCATATGGAACGGTAACCGACATTTCTCCAGATATTAAACTCGTTCTATCTAATGCAGGCCATATCTTGGGTTCTGCTTCTTGTCACTTCCACATAGGAAACGGTGATCACAACTTTGTCTACACTGGGGACCTAAAGTATGGTAAGACAATACTTCTTGAAAGCGCCTCTTGGAACTTCCCACGTGTTGAGACCCTTCTAATAGAGAGTACCTATGGTGCAAAAGAGGACATACAACCAACACGAGAAGAAGTAGAAGCCGCATTTATCAAATCTGTTAATGAGACGCTACGAAATGGCGGCAAGGTACTAATTCCAATACCTGCAGTTGGCCGTGCACAGGAACTTATGATGGTAATAGATCAATACATGAAAGCAGGACAAATAGTAGAATCTTCTGTGTTTATGGAAGGAATGATCCAAGAAGCAACCTCAATTCATGAAGCCTATCCAGAATATCTTGCACGCGAATTAAGACAAAAGATCTTGGAAACAGATGACAATCCATTTGATTCTGAATATTTTACAAACATTGAACATGCAGATGCAAGAGAAGAACCATTGCGTGAAGGTCCGTGTATAATAATTGCAACATCTGGAATGCTTGAAGGAGGACCTGTCTTAGAATATTTCAAAAACATTGCACCTATTCAGAAAAATAAAATTTTGTTTGTTTCATATCAGGTTAACGGAACCATGGGAAGAAGAGTACTTGATGGGACAAGGCAAGTTTCAATTGTTGGAAAAGAAGGAAAGATCGAAGTAATTAACATAAACTGTTCTACAGAAAAACTAGATGGTTTTAGTGGCCATAGCGATTACAATCAGTTAATGTCATTTGTACATAAACTGAGACCAAAACTGCGAAGAGTGATAGTAAATCACGGCGAAAGAAGAAAATGTGAAAACCTTTCTGCATCAATTCACAGAATGTTTAGAATTGCAACTGTTTGTCCTCAAGTGCAAGAAGGAATAAGATTACTTTAGATCGTATTCTGCTCTCCAGATCTTAACACCTGGAGGAGTTACAATAATTCTTTCTTCTCCCAATCTTGCAATGTCTGCATCATGAGTTTTTGCTATTGCATAAATTTCTTCAACAACCTTTCGTAGATCATCTACATTTTTTTGTGCAAGTGGGGTGACCCTTAACACCAGAATCATATTTTTTTTAATGTCCTCTTTTACTGAATGGACATCGCTAGCGTCCCTTAGTGTAATGGCCTTCAAGTAAGTGGGTGCCTTTTGGGTCTGCATCTAGAAGTATTATGATGTACTCCCTCAAAAAGTCTTGTCTGTAAAACGCAATTGACTAGTAAGCTTGTACGGCTAAATTCTGTACTGTAGATAAGAAGACTCGTTTACTGGCATTACTGAAATTTCTGATTTTGCGTCATTTTTTTGTGTTACCACAACACTAGCAATATCTTTTGGCGCATCAGAGTATCGTAGTGTGATAGCTGCAGCTAATTCAAGAAAGTTTTGAGAATTTTCTCCTCGCATCAGTGAAACAGGTCCAACATGGTCTCTTGTTTCAAGTAATACATTACCATCAAGTGCCAAAGCTTTTAGTAATTCATTTTCGTTTTGGTTTCTTCCAACAACAAATTTTGTTTTTTGATCAAACCTGAAATGTCTTCCAATTTTTAGCAGATCAATATCATTTGTAGTAGGAGTCTCTACATGTTTGAAGAGATCTTTAGCTCGAATTGCAAACTTTGGATCTGTCAAAAGACAGCCCCCGCCTGCATTTGGTGGATTTTCAATTCCAAACTCTTGTGCCATCTTCAACTGTTCCTTTCTTGATCGACCTCTGATTTTTCCAAGATCTTCTCTTTTTATCAAACCATTTAGTTCTGGTTCAGTTGGTGGAAGTAATGCTGCTGAAAGCGGTCTTACTATCTTTCCTTCAAGACCTGACTCTTTTTCAATTGTTCTAAGAGCTGGACCGTGTTGACTCATTGGCCTTTGGCCTAAAACTTCACCTGAAATTATAAATTCTGCACCGATCTCTTCCATGCGCTTTTTTCCTGCTTCAAACATCATTGCTCTGCAATCAATGCATGGATTCATTCCTGATCCAAATCCATGCTTTGGATGCTTTAACATCTCAATGTATTCGTCACCAAGATATACTGTTTTTAGATTTACACCTAGATTCTCTGCGGTTTCTCTTATTTCAAATCCGCATCCTCTTCCACAATCAAAATCACAAAACGGTGTCTTGATCGCTACAGCTTCTACATCAAATCCTTGCCTTTGCATCATTTTTATCGCTAGTCGGCTGTCCAAACCGCCTGATAACAATGCAACAACTTTCTTTTTTTCTTCCACGCAAAAAACACCCGTTTCCGGATATCTAAACCTTCCAGCAAACATAAATGGAGAATTTGTGGATTTTTTGTATTGCAAAAACGTAGACAAAACCTTCTAAAGTTTTGTAACAAAATTGGGTGTGATACTATAGTAGCATTTGAGCCTGAGAACCTCTTTTACATGACTGGCTTTTGGGGTGAGGCCATAGGGGTACTGGACAGGAACAGTACTACCATTGTATCCCCGGAACTTGAGATGGGTCGTGCAAAAGAAGAGTCAACTGACTGTAAAATAGTAAAATCTGAGCGTGGCAAGAGCGCACTTTCTACACTTATTGGACTACTAAAGGGCAAGAAGATATGCACAGACAGTAACAATTATGATGTTATCAAGACACTCAAAAAATCTATTCCTAGTGTGAAATCAACTACTGATCCATTTTACCGTGCAAGAGAGGTAAAAGATTCCGGTGAAATTAACATACTAAAGAAAGCATCATCAATCTTGGATGAAATGTATGAGCTTTGCGTTGATGAAATCAAAATAGGACAGTCAGAGTCTGAGCTTCAAACCATTTTGATGTCATATGCAATGGAAAAAGAAGCCTTTGCAACAGGATACAAGTCAACTCTTAATCCATTGATAATAGCAGGTGGACCAAATAGCGCACTACCGCACGCACAAGTGACAAAAAGAAAATTTGCAAAAGGAGACATGATTGTAGTAGATCTTACATTACGATACAAGGGATATGTCTCTGATGCGACAAGAACTTTTGGACTGGGATCTGTTTCAAGTGAGGCAAAAAAAGTCTATGAAATAGTAAAAGAATCACAAGAAGCAGGTCTCAAAGCTGTAAAACCAAAAGCTTCTTGCAAATCTATAGATGATGTTTGCAGAAAAATTATTTCAAAGAAAGGTTATGGAAAATATTTAATTCATTCTACTGTTCATGTAATTGGATTAGAATTTCATGAGCTTCCATGTTTAATT
>JBGPWD010000010.1:0-10379 GCA_041492015.1 Nitrosopumilaceae archaeon | reverse complement strand
CGCTTGCAAAAGAAGACATGCAAAAAATGCTAGAAATTATTTCGGAAGCAGATATGATATATGGCAAAATTATGCGAACTCAAGAGTGGAGACTTTTGAAATACCTTGATTCTATATTGGTTGGATTGTTTAAGGAAGGAACACCAGTAAGATATTCACAATTCAATCTTCCATGGCCAATTATTAACAGATTGAGATGGGATGGCAGAGCAATAAAAGGAATTATCTCCATTCTATCAAAAAAAATGCATGTCTCAAAAAGTGATTTTGCTACTTTTTATTTTCCATATGTTTTGTTTTGCATGAAGAATAAAACTCTAGATCTAGGACTTGACCAATCCACTAATGAAATTATGCAAAAGGAGATGGCCATCTTAAAATGAGCTGGAGGAAAATGCCAATGAAGTTTCCAGGAACTTGCATGGTATGTAAAAAGAAAATTGAAATTAATGAAATAGGTCTCTGGGCAAAAGGTATAGGGGTAAAGCATCAGGCATGTGCAGATGAGATAGAGCTGAAATGTCTAGTGTGTGGTGGACCTGCAGGATGCCCACAATGTGAATTCTCATCTGACTGTGATCTTACAAAAGTTTCACAACTATGTATATGTAAAAATTGTAACGAAAGCAAGGATGCCTTTAATTCCTATCAAAAGGCAGTTGCCAAGAAATTTCCAATTCTAAATCTTAAAATCTAACTAAAAAGAGGGAAAACTGATGTCTGATAAAACCACAAAAATAAAACCTTTAGATCCGATATATCATGGGGAATCTAACTATGAGGTTGGATTGGAAGATCTTCTTGCACAAACAAAAGAAAAACTGAAGAAAATGCAGTCTGACCCAACAGTGACTAAAGAACAATTTAGACTAGCTGAAGAGGGTTTACAGACTTTGGAAACATTGTGGGAAAACTATCACATTGGAATGAATGTGTTTAGAAATGCCAAAGGCGGTCACGATGGATTAAGAGAAGTAAAAGCTGATTAAATTAATATAGGTTGGGAAGTGCTTCTAATTCGCAATCATGCACCCTGAAAAAATAAAAAATTTTTTACATAAAAAAAGAGAGGCAAATCAGGGTGGTGGGGAGGATAAAATTTTATCCCAACATGAAAAAGGTAAACTTACTGCTCGTGAAAGAATAGATCTTTTACTAGATGAGGGAAGTTTTACAGAAATTGACGCTCTTGTGACTCATCATTACTATGAGTTTGATATGCAAGACAAAAAATTCTTTGGGGATGGAGTGATAACAGGATATGGAAACATCAACGGAAGACAGGTGTTTCTTTTTGCATATGATTTTACTGTACTAGGAGGAACGCTCAGTGAAATGGGCGCTAAAAAAATAACCAAAGTAATGGATCATGCAGTACGAGTTGGCTGTCCCGTCATAGGACTCATTGATTCTGGTGGAGCGAGAATCCAAGAAGGCATTCTTAGTCTAGATGGATTTGCAGATATTTTTTATCATAATCAACTTGCATCAGGTGTTATACCACAAATAACCGCAAGCATCGGTCCATCAGCAGGTGGTGCTGTATATTCTCCTGCAATGACAGATTTTGTAATAATGGTTGACAAGTTGGCAACTATGTTTGTCACTGGACCTGAAGTAGTAAAAACAGTTCTTGGTGAAGAAGTTTCATTTGATGAACTTGGTGGTGCAATGTCTCATGGTAAAAACAGCGGTGTTGCTCATTTTGTAGTAAAAAATGAATATCAATGCATGGATTATGTGAAAACTCTCCTATCATATATTCCACAAAACAATACTGAAGGACCTCCTATTGTATTAACAAATGATGATCCTAACAGACTCGATAGTAATCTAATAAACATAATTCCAGAAAATCCATTACAACCATACGACATGAAAGAGATAATTTATTCAATTTTGGATAACCATGTCTTTTTTGAGATTCATGAATTGTTTGCACAAAACATTGTTGTTGGATTTGGTAGATTGAATGGTAGAACAGTAGGTATAGTTGCAAACCAACCAATGTCACTTGCTGGTGCTTTAGACATTGATTCATCTAACAAAGCGGCAAGATTCATTAGATTCTGCGATTGTTTTAACATACCAGTAATTACTCTAGTGGATACTCCAGGATACATGCCAGGTACTAATCAAGAACATAGTGGTATCATCAGACATGGAAGCAAACTCTTGTATGCATATTGTGAAGCTACTGTTCCCAAAATAACCATAATTATTGGTAAAGCTTACGGTGGTGCTTACATTGCAATGAGCAGTAAAAATCTTGGAACTGATATGAATTATGCTTGGCCAACTGCTCAAATTGCGGTACTTGGATCTGAGGCTGCGGTAAAAATAATGAACAGAAAAGAGATTGCAAGCGCAAAAGATCCAGAAGCTATGAAAAAGCAACTAGTAGATAACTTTACAGAAAAATTTGCTAACCCTTATGTTGCAGCATCATATGGAACAATTGATTCTGTCATAGATCCTGCTGAGACAAGACCTGTTTTAATCAGCGCCTTAGAATCACTTGCTAACAAAAGAGAAAAAAGGATCTCACGCAAACATGGAAACATTAACCTCTAATGGAATATGATTAAAAAAATTCTGATAGCAAATAGAGGAGAGATAGCAATACGAGTTATCAAGACATGTCAGGCTCTGGGATTAAAATCTGTTGCGGTTTATTCTGATGAAGACATTAACTCAAAACATGTCAAGATGGCATCTGAATCATATCATATAGGACAGGCTTCTCCGTCACAGAGCTACCTTGACATGGAAAAAATTGTTGAAGTTGCACTAAAGTCAGGTGCTGACGCAATTCATCCAGGTTATGGATTTTTATCAGAAAATGCCGACTTTGCAGATCTTTGTGAAAAAAGAAAACTAAACTTCATAGGACCATCTGGAAAATCGATGCGACTCTGTGGTGATAAAATGTTATGTAAAGATGCAATGGCAAAAGCAAAAGTACCGACTGTACCAGGAAGTCCTGGAATAGTTGAAGAAGTAGAAGAGGCACTTGATATTGCTCATAAAATTGGCTATCCTGTATTATTAAAGTCAGTATTTGGTGGCGGTGGAAGAGGAATACGATTAGTACATGATGAAAAAGAGCTAAGAGAAGCCTTTGATCTTGCATCTGGAGAATCAAAAGCGGCATTTGGAAAATCAGCACTATTTGTAGAAAAATACCTACCAAAGATCAGGCACATCGAGTTTCAGCTTGCTAGAGATACTCATGGAAATACAGTACATATCTTTGAAAGAGAATGTTCCATTCAAAGAAGACATCAAAAGCTTATAGAAATGTCACCGTCTCCTGTAATTGATCAAAAAACCCGTGATGAAATAGGACAACTTGCAATAAAAGCAGCAGTAGCGGTGGATTATCGAAATGCGGGAACTGCAGAATTCCTAAGACTAGATGATGGAACATTTTACTTTATTGAAATAAATGCACGACTTCAAGTCGAACATCCAGTAACGGAGCTTGTTTCAGGACTTGATCTTGTAAAACTGCAAATTGATATAGCAAATGGAAAAGAAATACCATTCAAACAAAAAGACCTGAAAGTAAATGGTTGTGCAATAGAATGCAGAATAAATGCAGAGGATACATTCCTTGACTTTGCACCGTCAACAGGACCGATATCTGACGTGAAGATTCCTTCTGGTCCAGGTGTAAGAGTGGATACGTATCTTTTTCCAGGATGCACAGTCTCACCATACTATGATTCTCTGATGGGGAAGCTTATCACTTGGGGGGAATCCTTTGAGGAATCCAGAGAAAGAATGCGAATTGCACTTTCAGACTTTTACATAGAAGGTGTTGAAACTTCAATTCCACTCTATAAAACCATAATTGATAGCAAAGAATTCATCAAGGGAGATTTATCAACAGACTTTCTTGATAGATTCAAAATTTTGGATAGATTACGTGAAGACATAACAAGGGAAATTTCAGAAAAAACTGACGCAGCTCTTGCTGCTGGAATCATTCATTCGGAATTCCTAAAAAATAAAATAAAAACACAACATGATCATGGCATTAGTTGGAAAACGCAATTGGGTATGACATAAGATGGAATTCAAAATTGAAAACCTTGAAAAAAAACTTGATGTCGAGATTCTTAAAATACTGAGTAATTCCGAATATCTAGTAAAATTACAGGGAAAAGAACAAACTCTCAAGATCCTTAGCATGAAAGCTGATGGAATCGAGTTTATGTTAGATAATACGTACCATTTTGCAAAATATCTAGAGAATACCACTGAAAAGATGACATTAGTTGTTGACGGTGTAAAGGTAACTTTTGATAAACATTCAGAGTTGGATAAAATTATCTATAAAAATTCCGGTGTAGAATCTGGCGTAGATTCTCAAGTCTTTCTCAAAAGCCAGATTCCTGGTAGAGTTGTTTCAATTAATGTAGCTGTAGGTGACAATGTAAAAAAAGGAGATGTGGTCTGCGTCTTAGAATCAATGAAAATGCAAATATCTATCAAATCACACAAAGATGGTGTTATTAAGACTATGAAGATTAAACAAGGTAATTCAGTTGCGAAGAACGATGTTCTTGTTGAAATAGATTAAAATTTTTCTAAAATTAATTAAGGTCCAAAAAAAAATTTAAAATAAAATAAAGAAATTAATTTCCTTTTTTGAGGAAATCCACTATCTCTTGGTAGTTTGGTTCAATCAGAGGATTATCTGATACCCACTTGTAAATGATCGTGCCCTTTTCATCAACAATGAAGACTGAACGTTTCGCTGCATCATATCCTTTTACATGTAAGAGATCAGGCATCAATACATCATAATCACGTATTGTTTGGCTCTTATAGTCTCCAAGTATTGGAAAGTTAAGATGGTGTGTTTCTGCAAAAGCTTTGTTTGCAAACGGTCCATCGTTACTAATGCCAATTACTTGTGCACCTAGTTTTGATATCTGATCCCATGAATCTCTAAAAGTGCACATTTCTTTTGTACATACTGGTGAACTCGCCGCAACAAAAAATGATAATATCACTTTTTTGCCCGTAAACTCATCAAGGCTTCGCATCTTCAGATCAGTATCTACCAAGGTAAAGCTTGGAGCTTTTTCTCCTATATTGACAGTCATACTAGAAAATCTATAGTTGTTATATATCAATCATTAAGATTTCTTATTTCCAAACATACGTATCAATAAATAGTGGGATTATGATGTATCAGCATGCCAAGTATGAAATGCGTATCATGCGGAATTGGATTCTTTTCGGCAACAGGATCTGACAAGTGTTCAAGATGTGCAGAAAAAACATCAAATCAAACGACAGAAAGTCATGATTCCTGCGGTTGTGGACATTCACATTAGAATCAATTTTGTAATTCAATACTAGAAAATTTAATTATAGATATTTGAAAATTTTTAGAAAATTGATAAAAAATAATTTTATCTTAAAATAGCTATTGCAAAGAGTGCATAGCTTTTTATACTCTCCGACTGGCTTGTTAGCTACTTTGGTAGGAGAGGTAGCAAGTAGCTTTAGCCCAATTTTACTGATGTTTGGATTTGCAATCGTAGCAACTGGTCCGGCTCTTATTATATCTAGAATGATTGCACCAAGGCGAACAAGTAATCCTGTCAAATTTCTACCAATGGAATGTGGTCAAGTTCCAGGAGGAGAGGGTAGAACTCATTTCATGATGCAATATTATGCATATGTATTGATGTTTGTAGTTTTTGATGTCATGTCGATTTTTCTATATGCTTGGGGAAGTACAATAATTAATCTCCCAAAATCAGCTACTCTTCCAATTATAGGATTCTTAGCAATAATGTTTGCATCATTTGCTTTTGCATTGTACCAATCAGGGAGGAAAAATATTTGGTAACTTTTAAATCAAATACACAATATATCAGATGTAGGGAAGAAAATTGCTGAAAGAACTTATCACACCCGAAACAGCGGCACATTCCACAAATGTATTAGTTGGAAAATTAGGTGATGCTCTTATCAGAGCCATAGGCAAACCACTTGACTATGCTATCAACTGGGGAAGACTTTGGTCACTTTGGCCAGTTCACTTAGAGACAGCATGTTGTAGTGTAGAGTTTGGAGCTGCATCAAGTCCAAGGTATGACGTCGAAAGATTTGGAATCATTGAGGCCTTTGGATCTCTTCGACAATGTGACTTGATCGTAGTGATGGGGACAATTACAAGAAAAATGGCCCCACGACTCAGAATGGTGTATGACCAGATGGCAGATCCTAAATATGTTATTGCAATGGGAGCATGTGCAATTACTGGAGGACTTTACTTTGACTCGTATAATGTCCTGCCAGGAATTGACGGAATACTTCCTGTAGATGTTTATGTCCCAGGGTGTCCACCTAGACCTGAAACTCTTATACAAGGATGTATGCTACTTCAAGAAAAAATTAAACGAATGAAGGCTGCATAATAATGGGCTCTAAAAAAAAAGAGAACGTAGAATCCAGCGAAAGTGACAATGAAGTAACAGAATCTGGAAATGACAAAAATAAAGAAGAGTCAACTGATATTTCTACAAAATTAACAAAAGAAGAAGCTAAGAAGTTTTACGAAGAAATAGGAATTGATCTATCTCACGATGTACCAATTCATCCTATACCTATACCACCATTTGAAAAATCTATGGCGGATAAGATTGTCTCTAAATTTGGGCAAAAAGCCGTTATTGATTATGTAAGGCCCAATAGAATAAGAGTTAACACAAAAAAAGAAGATATTCTGGATATTGCTTATTTTATCAGAGACGAGCTGAAATTTGATCATGCCGAATCCGTAGGAGGTGTTGACTATCCGGATTCAAAAGAAATTGAAGTCGTTTATCATTTAGGATCATATACAGATGAGCAGCTTGGAAATAAAATAATAGCACTAGCAACTAAAGTTCCAAGAGAAGATATTCCAAATCCAGGAAAAGACAGTACAAAAATGACTTCTTTACGAGATGTATTTTATAGCGTAGAATTTCATGAAAGAGAATGCTTTGAGATGTTTGGTGTGTACTTTGAAGGACATCCAGATAACAGAAGATTGCTTTTGCCGGAGGACTGGGCAGACATTCCGCCATTTAGAAAAGACTTCAAGATAAAGGGGAGATAAAATGACAACACAATTGCCACCAGGTATTGAATTAGAAAAAGTAGATGACCGAATAATGACTCTAAATGTTGGACCGCAACATCCTGGGTCAGGTCATATGAGACTTATCATAAAAGTTGATGGAGATTACATTGTTTCATGTGATCCTGATCCTGGATATGTTCATCGCGGAGAAGAAAAAATGGCAGAGTATAGAAATTACATACAAAATATTCCACATCTTGAAAGGCCAGTGATTCATGATTCTTGCAATATTTTGTATCCATACTGTCTTGCAGTTGAAGATTTGTTGGGAATTGAAGTTCCAGAAAGAGCAAAATATATTCGAGTAATAGGCTCGGAGCTCAACCGTTGTGTCTATACATTATACTGGCTAGCTATTTACGGAATTTTCTTAGGTCATTCTACAATGTTTATGTGGCCAGCTGGAGACAGAGAATTGTTTATTGATCTGTTAGAAGCAATGTCTGGTGCAAGAGTTACACATGCTTATTTTGTTCCAGGTGGTGTAAGAAACGATTTACCAGCTAACTTTGAAGAAAGATGTCTTAGACAAGTAAACTATTTTGAAAAACGGATAAAAGAATATGAAGATATTTTCTACCAAAATCCAGTTTTAAAACAGCGAACAGAGGGAACTGGGATCTTATCACGAATGGACGCAATACGGCTTGGAACAACAGGCTCTGTTCTTCGTGCTTCTGGTGTAGATTTTGATGTAAGGAAAAAGGAACCATATGATGTTTATGATAATCTTGATTTTGAAACTCAAGTTCTTAAGGAAGGAGATTCGTATGCAAGATCTCGTGTTCCCTATCTTGACATGTTCGAAAGTTGTAGAATAATAAAAGATGCCTTAAAGAAAATGCCAAAGTCTGGTTCTGTGAGAACTAAACTAAAACCAAACCCAAAAGGTGGAAACGATGAGGTCTACCGCAGAGTAGAATCCGGAAGAGGTTCCCTAGGATATCATATCATATCTAACAACAGACCAGAACCATATAGAGTAAAGATAAGTGTTGGTTCATTTAGGAATTTGATCTGTATACCATACTTACTAAAGGGCGAGAAGCTTGGAAACATGCCAGCCATTTATTGGAGTTTAAACTACTGGCCTGTGGAGGCTGATAGATAAATGTCAACAATCGCACCAGAGTTTAGATTAAGTAGATTTATTGCATCTCTAACTGACATTATTTTTTGGATTCTTCTTATTTTCTCGATTATTGGCTTACCACTTGTTTTCATTCTACTTTTTTACATTAAACTCCCAATAGTCAACGGTCAACTTCTTACACCATATCTTGCAATGACTTGGATAGCTGATCCCTCGCGAACTATACCTATTATAAAATCACTGATTCATACAGAATTTTTCAGAATAGTTGCTTTTCCAGGATTTGGGTTTGCGGCTCTTCTTGCAGCTGCAACAATATTTGTTGAAAGAAAATTTCTTGCAAAAATACAACTTCGTGTAGGGCCACTTTATTGTGGAAAGATTGAGGGAATCTTACAACTTATGGCTGATGGATTAAAACTAGTGTCAAAAGAAATAATCATTCCTGCAAAAGCAGACAAGCCTATTTTCTGGGTAGCTCCATTACTTTTTGTAGGAACAGCTGCCGCATTAACATCACTAATTCCTGTTGCACCAGGATGGGTTGCAGCAAATCCAAATGTAGGATTATTAGTAGTCTTTGCAACAATTGGATTCTTTCCGATAATAACCGTACTTTCCTCATGGTCTGCAAATAGTAAATGGACGTTTATTGGAGGAATAAGGGCACTCCACCAAATGATTTCATTTGAAATTCCACTAATACTCTCTCTTCTTGGTATTGTCATTTTGACTGGAACTTTAAACTTGACAGAAATTGTTGAATCACAACAACACTACTGGTGGATTGTTTTTATGCCAATAGGGGCTATTGTATTTTTCATTACAATTATCGCAGAACTTGAAAGAATTCCATTTGATTTGCCAGAGGCAGAAAGTGAAATTGTTGCCGGTTGGTTAACTGAATTCTCGGGTATGATGTATGGGCTTATTCAACTTGGAACTTATCTTAAACTATATGCTTTTGCTGGTCTATTTACGGTGTTATTTTTAGGAGGATGGAATGGTCCAATGATATGGCCTCCATTCCCACAAGAAATAATCACAAATGGAATCACAATTGGTCCTATAACAGCTCACATTCCAGGCCTTCCTCTTTTTGATCAAGAAATGCTCAATGGTACACTTTGGTTTGTAATCAAGACAGTTGGTGTTATACTAGTAATTTTATTACCAAGGGGAGTATTCCCAAGAATTAGAATAGACCTGCTTTTGCATACTGGATGGTACACATTGATCGGGCTTGCGTTCGTTAACATCTTTATAGCTCTCGGATTGTTATATGCAGGTGTCTTGGGACACGGGGGATTAATACAATGAGTACTGCAGGCGGAATAATACGAGCTTTGAATTCAGGTGTAAAACACCTTGCCGTGAAACGATTTACATTACGATATCCAGAACAAAAATTGAAGTTTGTAGGCGATGGCTTCCAATTCGACCCACAAACAGGCGTTGGCATTGCGGGTCTTAGAGGACGCCACATATTGTTCCATGATAAATGTACAGGTTGTCAGCTATGTGCTGTTGCATGTGAAGGGATTGCAGAAGCCATTGGTATGGTGAAAGTGAATGAGACTTGGAAACAAAACAAGAAAGCAATAATGCCACAGATTGATTATGGAAAGTGTGTTTTCTGTGGATTGTGTGTAGACGCATGTCCTTTTTATGCCCTCTACATGACAAATGACTACGAGCTTTCTTCCTTTACCAAATCTGCTTTGATCTATACCCCGAGCCAGCTTGCTGTAAAACCAAACATATCACAAGATGTAGAAATAAAGATTGGCAAACGGGGTGCTACGCATGGTTGATTCTATATTTTTAGCAGTTTCTGTTTTAACAATTGGTTCTGCAATTGCTGCACTTGAAATTCGTTCGTTGATTTATGGTTCAATAGCTCTAATGCTTACTCTCTCTGGAATTGCAGGATTTTTCTTGCTTCTAGATTCGCCATTTGTAGCAATGTTTCAACTTTCAGTTTATGTTGGTGCAATTGCAGTTCTTATACTATTTACAGTGATGCTCGTACGACGTGAACTTATTTTCAACAAGATAGAGGATCCACGCAGAAGATATGCTGGCATAGGTTTGATGATTATTGTAATGCTCGGAATTGGAACGATAATAATT
>JBGPWD010000186.1:0-2092 GCA_041492015.1 Nitrosopumilaceae archaeon | reverse complement strand
TGAATATGGCAACGTAGCAGCATGTGCAGAGAGATGATATATCGTGGCCAAAAACAGAGACCACATGTTTCTTCTTCCTTCTAGAGTATTTTCAAATACCATTCCCTCGTACACGTATTTGTCATTGACAAATTTGGGCAAAGGTATTGTCATAACGGGATTTTGAATTGATTCTAAAAGAGGATAACTTGAATCTCTGGAAAAAATTATGCCAATGTCTTCTGGTTTTATTTCTGCAAAATTATAGAAGGTCCTATACACATGCTCAAAAAATGTATCTTCCCGCATCATTTTATTTCAGCAAATTTTTTAGTTATTCTTCTTACTACTTCCTGAACTTCTGGGTCATCACTTGTTAAGGCGATTATCGTCTCTTCGGCTGCATTTAAAAGGGTAACCCCATCAGCCATTATTTTTGCCCAGTTCAACAAATCACCAATAGACGGACCATAAGGTAATTCTCCTGATTTGTATTGTTTTCGTAATTCAGCACCAATTTTGATTATTTTTTCTGCATCATCTCTGCTTATGTTAGTTTTTCTAACAACAAGATCAATTTCTTTTTCATCAATGTTAGTTCCTATGCTCATATAATCAAAGTTAAGCCACACGCTCATTCTTCTTCTCATTGCTGCATTTATCGGTTTTGTTCCAGCAAATTCTGATGAAACTGGGTTCATGCTAATTATAAGAAATGCGTCATTATGACGTTGAATCATCTCATTGTCTTTTTCTGTTAAGACCATGTGCCCTCGCTGATCAAGAATTGGGTTCAGTCTAGTAGCAATGTCTTGTTTCATCATGTTAGCTTCATCCAAATATAAAATTCCGCCATATCTACACCACGATGTTATCAATCCATCAATCCAATTTTCCTTTCCTAAACCAATGTATCTTCCAAAAAGATCAAAGACCGAAGTCTGTAAACCACAGTTAATTTCCCATAACGGCAGGCCTGCAAGTTCGGCAACAAGATAAACGATGTGAGTCTTACCAGTACCACTTGGTCCTATAAGGGCACATTGTTTAAAAAACGCAAGAGATCTTGCTATTCGCTCTACATATTTTTCACCGTTATCAAGGTATGCAGGAGTATCTTTTGGAATTAATTCGGCAATTTTAGGTGAAAATGTAAATTTTGTAGGATCAAGATATTTTTTGGTATCATAATTTTTTGATAAAGTATGAGTGTTCCTTTTCATCTTTGAAAATGTGATGTTTACACTGTACTTGTTGCCCTCTACTTTTGAGGTCAAAGTTTCCTTTACTCTTGCATTTCCCTCGCCCTGTAAATCAGTCACAGCATGGGATAGTTATGACAACTGTTAATTGGTGAATATGTACTAATGTAATACAGACAGGGCCTTAAGTCTCAATCAGACCCTAGAAAAATAATGAGTTTAAAGATAGAAATATCATCTCTTTCTGTAAATCGTCTAAAAAGTGACATTCCATTTGAAAAATATAACATAGATGTAGCTATAGACGAGGTAGAAAACAACGAGTCAGGTATAAAACTGACATATAGATTTGTCCTACTTTCTACCCCCACTAATGCCAAGATAAGCATTGAAGGAGTTACATCAATATCTGGTAATGAAAACGAGGTATCAAAATACCTTGCACCTGATGAAAGAAACATTCCTCTAGTAGTCAATCTTGCATACCAAGAACTACTTCCATTGCTCTATGTTCTTACGAAAAGTATCGACATACCATGTCCTGCATACAAGATCTCACAAATTTCGCAAATACAAACACCCACATTCACACCGCCAAAACAGATTCAAGAAGAGATTCAAATTCCAGCAACACAAGAAGTATCAGAGACAGCAGGAGAACCGGAGGAGATCAAGCCTGCTCAAACATCGCCTGAACAACCACCTACCCAAGAGAGTTCTGACGTTCTTGATGAACTAGAAAAGCTAGTAGAAGAGCAGAATGTAAGTTCAATTTAAAGACATACTTGATAATAAATGAAGTCAAAAGTACAAAATTTCAGTTATGAGAGTTTTCTTAAAACGAAGGGCGTTAAGTACAGTAGTTACTTCAGCGATATTGTTAACGGCAGTTGCTGTAATAGGTACAGGTG
>JBGPWD010000027.1:0-7604 GCA_041492015.1 Nitrosopumilaceae archaeon | reverse complement strand
GTTTTGTATTCTAGTGTATTATCATTTTCACCCAAAAATGAAATGCCAATTTTCACATCTGTGATTGGAAAGTTATTATGGTTTACAACCTCACCAAGTACTACCGTTGTACCGTCATCAGCTCTATAGCTATACGCTGGTAATACTTCTACCGTTAAACTAGTGTTTGATGGAAGTGTTTGTGCACATACTAGATTAGATGAAAATAATGAAAATACCAACAAAAGTGCAAGTACAAAAGCAGTCTTCATACAATATCCATGATACTTAGTGATTAATCATATAATGTATATCATAATCTAAACAATGAGGATTAGAAGGTTTTACTAAACTCCCGTTACTTCAAAATATAGAAAAAGAAAATGAAGATTAATACAGTCTACCTTTTGCTTTTACGAGCGGTAATTATACACCAGTAAACGAATCCTGGAATCAATCCTACTGCCAAAGGAATGTATACGCCCGCTTGAGTCCAATCTTGCATTTTTAAATTACCTAATCAACAAAAAACAGATATGGTATTTAAATCCATCTTTCATCGGCGCTGTAAAGTCTGTGTTTGATCGTAACTCCGTAATACTTGGAATAAAACAAGAAGAAGGAAGGAACCCCGACCCATGAATTCTTGCTAATCATTAGGAGATTTATTATCTGGGTTCGACTTCCGCCCTTCCGAAAGTTTGAGAGCATAAAATGACGTTTGATTTTTGGCCACATGTAAGTATTTTACTAATCGTATTTTATGATATTTTTAAAATTATAATATGGCATTTTTGAAGTTTTTCCTAGCATATACTCATTTTAAATAAATCATAACATAACAGAAGAATGAGTTTGGAGATAATAATCGAACCTTGGAAAAGGCTTGTAATTCATGAAATCATAGAACACAGATTTGACGATTTTGTTCAGATGGTAGCTTCTCAAAATCGAGCCATAGGTGGTGGAATACCTACAATAAATTGGGCAAAAGGCATAGTATTCCAGTGGGGTGCTTTACCAGATACAGAATCAATAATTCAAGAAAAATTAAAGGGAACACTTCACTGGGGTTCTGTAATTTTTGCAATTAAAGAAAAGTTTGAAAAACAGATTATGAGAGAAAATGTGACAATTAATTTCAATGATGTAGGTGTTAATGAAATATTTGCAAAAGTAGCAGAGACACTTAGAACACAAACTAAATTCAAATCAACCTAACTTTAATAAAAATAAAAAATTATCTTTTTACCTTAACATAAACCAGAATAAATCCTATTATTATCAGAACAATACCGCCTATAAGATACACGGGCGGATCCGATTCAATTGGCAGTATAAAAATTCCAACCACTATTATACCAAGATAAAACAACATTTTTGTATCAAATTCAAGTGGCATTTAGAAGATTAGCTAATGATGCTATAAATGGATTCAAGATTCAGTGTAGATCTATTTTTGACCTCTCGTGTTTACTAAAATTAGAAGATGGACTGGAGGGGATTTGAACCCCTGACCCCCCGCGTGCAAGGCGGGTATTCTACCGCTGAACTACCAGCCCATCGTATGAAATGCTAATCGTGTAGATTTTAATTGTTGCCTTTATGCAGGCAAAGATTTTATTGACATTGATTCTTACAATTTTTTATGGTATTGCTAAAATCAGAAGTAGTTTTAAAGAAAAGCGACAAGGCCCCTGACTTTATACTTTTGGGAATAGATGATAAAAAACACACACTCTCAGAATTCAAAAACTATAAGGCCATGTTTATAGTCTTCATGTGCAATCACTGCCCCTATGTACAAGCAAAGATAAAGGCACTAAATGAGATTTATGATAAATTCAAAAATGAAACTGTGATGATTGGAATAAACAGTAACGATCCAACAAACTATCCAGATGATAGTTTTGAAAATATGAAAAAGTTTGCAAAAGAAAAGGGAATTCAATTTACATATCTTGTTGATGAAACACAAGAGATTGCAAAAAAGTATGGTGCAGTCTGTACCCCTGATCCTTTCCTTTTTGACCAAGAAAGAAAACTTGTTTTCCATGGCAGAATTGATAATGCTATGAGCCCCGAGGATGTTGCCACGGAAAAGACTATGATCAATAACATAGAAAAACTACTTTCGGGCAAGAAAATAGAGAAGGATTTCGATCCCTCTATGGGCTGTTCTATCAAATGGAAAAGCCAGCAAACTTAAATGACCGTTGACTAGAAAAATTTCTTGGGCCGATAGCTCAGCTTGGCTGGAGCGTTCGACTGATAATATCTTTTCAGAGATCGAAAGGTCGTGGGTTCGAATCCCATTCGGCCCATTTTTCTTATTGAAAAGACTTATCTCATCATGAATATACGAACGAATTATCTGATATCTGAAGAATTTGTTAAAGTAGGGGAAACCAAGATCCGGTATCTTGAGGAAGGGAGCTCAAATAGCAATATTGTTCTTATTCATGGTCTTGGCGGATTTGCCGAAAGATGGTCAGCAGTGATTCCTCTTCTTAGTAAAAAGTACCATGTCATAGCACTTGATCTACCTGGTTATGGTTATAGTGATAAACCCTCTATTGATTATACGCCTGAGTTTTTCTTGAAGTTCATTTTTGATTTCTTAGATAGTATGGGCATAAGGAAAACACACATGATTGGTACTTCACTTGGTGGCCAAATTGTTGCTGAATGCGCAATAACACAAAATAAAATGATAGAAAAAATCACACTGGTATGTCCAGCAGGGATAATGAAGGGGTCTACACCCACCTTAGATGCCTATTCCATGGCTGCTTTGTATCCAAGTTATGATACTGTAAGAACAGCATATGAAATGATGACAGGTTCAAACAAAAAAGTGTCTAATGATGCCATAGAAAATTTTATTAAAAGAATGACCCAGCCAAATGCAAAAATGGCATTTATGTCAACTATACTTGCGCTAAAAAATTCACCCCCCATAACAGAGAGGCTTTCAAATATCATGGTACCAACTTTATTGATTTGGGGAAAGCTTGATGCCATGATACCTATTAAATATGCAAATGAGTTTGCATCTTCCATTAAAAACTGCCGACTTGAAATCATGGAAAATTGTGGTCATACACCTCATATCGAAGAACCTGTCAAGTTTTCACAAAGTATTCTTAATTTTTTGAGGTAATGAATGGTTATAGTAACCAATTATTACCAATACGTATATATATTGTAGCTACCAATACAAACCAATGAGTGGTAGTAATATACAATATAATCCAACTGAGATGTTCAAAGAATGGATACAAAAAAGCGGAAAAGCACAGGCTGATTTTATGAAAACCTTTGGTTCTATGATGGGTCAGCACAAACCAGAGGGTTTTGAACCAGTCGAAGCATTAAAGGAACTCATAAGCAAGGGATCAAAGGCACAGTCTGATTTTGTTGAAAATCTTGGAAGTGTGCAATCCAAAGCGATGGATAGTGCTTTTAAACTTGCACAAACAATGCCACAGTTTGTATCATGGGGAGCATTTAAGACAGCAGTTGGAAGTAACGGAAGAATTTCGATTCCCGAAGCGGAAAGAGATGCACTTGGCCTAAAAGAAGGAGAACTAGTCCAAGTTGTAATAATTCCTATCGAGAAAAAAATCAAAAAGAGGGGGTGAAATGATGAGTAAGACAACACCAGAAACAAAAGAGATCTATGCAACATACAAACAGAATGTAGATAAGTTCTTTGACGATATAGAAAAAGCAGCACCACAATACCTTCAATCAATAACCAATCTTCAGCAAGAATATACTTCAGCATGGAGAAATGCAATAGAATCAGCTATTTCACAACAGCAAGAATTTGCAACCAAAGCTGGAATAAATACAAACGTGCCAGCAGCAGTAATAAAAGCTGTAAATGATGGAACTGAAGAAATGATCAAAGCACGAGCGGTTCAGAACAAGGTAGTGTTAGCTGTAATTGATGCGACAAAACAAAACATAAAAACATTCAATGAAAATGCAAAAGCATTTGTAGGATTAAACGAGAACCTTTACCAATCTTGGATCTCTGCATGGATTCCTACACGAAATTAGCGTAGGAACCTTTTCCTTTTTTATTTTGATCTTTCACTTAGCCATTGGCCAAGCTCTGATAGAACTTTTTTTTGCGAAAATGAGCTTGCTATCATTCCTACATGACCAGTAGGATAAATTCGTAGAGTCTTATCCTCAGATCCCACAGCATAATAGAGCGGCATACTACACTCAGGAGAAACCAAATGATCCCCCACTGCTACCTGGATGAATATAGGCATGGTAATATTTTTGAGTGAGACCTGTTTTCTTCCTACATACATCTTATCCTGAATTAAGAGGCTGTTTTGATAAACATCTTTTATCCACTGTTTGAACAGTTCACCTGGAATCGATGGAGTGTCATTTAACCATTTTTCAACACGCAAAAAATTATCAACGTAATTCTTATCATGTATATTTTTGAAAAAGTGTATGTATTTTTCCAAGCCCTGTTCAAAGGGTTTCAAAATCGAAAAAACATAGTACATGAATTCTGGTGGCATGTTACCAATCGTTTCTACCATCTCATCAACATCCATGTGTTTGGCAAGGTTGCTAACTACAGTCGTGTCTTTTCCACCGTCAATTACAGGAGCAGTAGCAACCAGATTTTTCACTTTATCAGGATGAAGTGCTGAATAAACTGTGGCTAAGGTACCTCCAGTACAATAACCTTGCAAAGTAACTTTTTCTACATTTGCTTCGCCACATACAAAATCAACACAATTATCTATGTAACCATTAACGTAATCATCAAAACCAAGAAATTTGTCAATATTAGTTGGAGTTCCCCAATCTATTAGATAGACATCAAATCCTTGATTTAAGAGATTTTTAATCCAACTTTTTTGTGGATGAATATCTAAAATGTGATATCTGTTTATCAGTGCGTATACAATTATAATCGGAATTTTGTACTGTTTGTGAATTGGAGAATTGAAATGTAAGAGGCGTATTTTGTCTTCAGAATATGCAACATCATAAGGAGTCATCTCAAGATTAATTTCATCCATTGCTGGTACCATTTTTGGGGCCTCGATCAAATTTTTATTAAATTTTAAAAATTCTTCAAGAAGTACGGGATCTATTTTTAATTCATTTTCCATTGTGTTCCACTCCAGTTTTCTTTTCACTTTTTTCTAATTTGCTAACTCTTTTTCGTAGTAAATGTAATTCTTTGTAGATTTCATTCATGTCATTTTTAGTTGGCACATTTGCTGCTTCAAGCAATACAGCAATCATGTTATTCCAGTGTTTTGAAAGTTCAAGTTCGCTTGAAATTAGTTTACCAAAGTTCTCTCCAAACTTTTCAGAATCAAAAAGTTGCGTAAACGCATTTTCAAATAGGTCAATCCATACACGTTTTGAAGATTCTATATGCTCGACATCATTTGGGATCTCTGGAACTTTGGTATTGAATCTTTTTTGTGCTTCGTTCCATGTATCAGAAAGTTGTTTATAATATTCAATAAGTCTATTATTAAATTCTATAAGATCCTCGTTTGACTCTATCATTTCATTTGCTAGTTTTTTGGTTTGCATCGTAAACTTTCGCATAGGTCCTGCAGATGTAAGAGCAGATGGCTTGCTTGAAATAAGATATGCCATATCAGTCCAAAACAGTGAAAGGTGTTTGAAATAATCGGCAGTTTCCTTAAGGTCTGGTTTTTTCGGGGCTTCAGCTTTTGATTCCATGTTAAATGGTGTACAAAAGATCGCAATAAATAGATCGGCTATTATCGTTAATTATTAATATTCAATTTAATAATTTGTCTCATGATAACAATGAGGGAAAATAATAGTGGATTATGAGAAATTCTGTAAAAAAGTCTTAGAATTAGATTCGAAGATAAGATTTGCAGGAATGATAAATGAGAAGGGCAGGCTTTTTGCTGGAGGGATGAAAGAGGGCCTTAAATCGTTTGAGGATACAAAAGATGATGAGATGTTATACATGGAATTAGTTTTGAGGACAAAAATGAGGCGTGAGTTTGACCACGTTTTAGGACCAGTAAAATTTGCCATGTCGTATAGAGAAAAAGCTATAGTAATGAGCTTCCCCGTTGATGAAAACGTTTTATTAATTTCAGCTGAACAGGGGTTTGATTTTACAAATGTTCCTTTTAAGATAATAAAGATGTTAAGTCATTAAGACCGCGTGCTTTCATAAACTGTTTGGCACCACTGTAATATTTTTTCAATATCATCTGAAACAAAATCTGCTTCTTCTTTTGTCTTTTTTGTTAGTTTTGTACAAAAAACTAGATGTAATGCCTTACCAAATTTTGCTTTTGATGCAGCAACAGCCTGAGAAAAAAATTTGATTGTACTTTCCGTAGAAGAAAAAACTACAATTACCATTAGGCCTTGTTTTTTTGTCCATATTTTGTTTAGAAATCTTTGGAGGTCAATGTCAAACATGACATCTATGGCAGTTGACATATCTCCTAGTTGTGATATTTTCCATCCCTCAACATGAAAAGCTGCAGATGCAGCTTGTGCCATAAGTGAATTGTTGGAATCTGTAGAAAATACAATAACATTCTTTTTTAGATCAATTTCACGTTCGGTCAGAGTGATAAGATATATTGAACCTAAAATAATATCATCAAGATAATTTTTCTCAGATTTGCCGATCTTCCCTGTATTATACGAATTTTGAACAGATTCAATTGATGGGATTATGACTTCTGTAATTATCTTAGTAGGATTAGCACCAGAATGAAGTGAGTTTCTGAGTATATTATGAGCTTCCCTACTGGCGCCCAAGAGTACATATTGTAAATACTTGTTTTTTGCACGGAAAAAATCTGCAGGAAATTCGAATGACTCTACACCTTCTTCGATAAACCACAGGTTTACATTTCCTACGTTTTTCTGCTTCACAAGCCCTTCTGCAGCAAAGACTTGAAGATATTTTGTTATAGTCAATCTATTTATTTTCAGTTTTTCTGCAATCTCAATGCCTGAAAGGCCAGTTTTTGAGTCACGTAAAACATCAATTAATTTTTCTTTTATCTTTTCAACTTTATAACCACGGACCAATAACTGTGAAAATAACTTTTCTGGTATATAGCATTACTAAATGAACCAATAGGAACGCCTGAAATTTCAGGCGTTCCTCGGGTCACGTACTTTGGTATGGTCTGGTATTCAGTACTTTGGGTGGTCTGTAATTATTTACAAGCGCACGAGAATTGTAAATACAAATTTGATAAATAAAAAACGCGCATCTATTCTACTAAATATTTAATAGTGAGATCTCAGGTTTTGAGGAATTTTGATCAATTCCTTCTTTATTCTGTGCTTTGAAGAAATTAGAGTTTTTTAATTAAATCGCCATTTGTGATTATTTTGTTCAATAATTTTGGAGATAATCAATAACCGAAAGATATTCTCATGCTTCACACAAAACAAAAGAATTCGATCATGTTTTGGTTTTATGTGCTCTTTCATTATGAACTTCTAAACCACCTCTCTTAAGAAAAAGTCAATCTTACATTCATTACATCGAGGAATCTTTGATTTAGATTGTTAATTATTTCAATGTTTTTGGAAGTTCTAAATTTAAACAT
>JBGPWD010000171.1:0-2256 GCA_041492015.1 Nitrosopumilaceae archaeon | reverse complement strand
TCAATCATCTCTCTAACTTTTTTAATTTCATCTGTTAAACCACCAATGTCTTCATAGCTTACTTGTGGAACGCCACGCAAAGTTTCTCCTTTTTCAGCAATGTGAAATACTGTTTTTTGAGTTACAAGTACTGCATCTGCAACAGGAGTTACACCAATTACCTGAAAAGTAAGCCTACCTCCAAAATATGGTACCATAACATTGTCTCCTTTAATTAAAGGAACACTTTCTAAAGCATCTGCAAGATATCTTTCGTCTATTGGAGGAATTGCTTCTAGTGGAGCGACAACTACCTTTTCTGCAGCTACTGCTTTTATCTTTCGGACTGCAACAGTATCACCAATTGCTATACCAGCATTATTTCGTACTAGTCCGTCTACTCTAATAATTCCCTTTCCTTCATCGGAGGGATAAAGTGGAAGACATTTAGCTACCGTTCTTCTCTTTCCTTTAATCTCTATGACATCACCTGTTGATGCACTAAGTGAATCCATAGAATCATAATCAATACGTGCCACACCTCTCCCAACATCGCGAGTATATGCCTCAAGTACTTTAAGGGAGAGTGTATTTTGGCTCATGATTAAACTGGCTAAAACTAATTTTTATACCTTTGTTGTCTTTTATCTATTACAAGATATATCACAAGCTTAAAATTTACAACATGAGGCAGGCCTGTTACCTTGGGTAAAAGACCTCTAGTTAGAAGACGTGGGCGAGGAGGAATGCAATTTCGTGCTGCATCTACTGGCAAGTTACTTCCAGCAAAGTATCCCAGATTTGGACTTTCAGAACAACGAGAAGGTCAAGTTATAGATCTTGTTCATGAGACAGGTCGTGATGCACCTCTTGCAAAGGTTAGATTCGATGACGGTTCCATCTCTTATTTTCCATCAATTCTTGGTACTAAGATTGGCTCAAAAGTACAATTTGGATTAAAATCAGAAGTTTCTCCAGGAAATGTAATTAGTATTCAAAATATTCCAGATGGAACTATCGTAAGCAATGTTGAAAAGCACTTTGGTGACGGTGGTTCTATTGTAAAATCAGCTGGAACTTATGCTACTGTATTTTCTCACAGCTCAGAAGGAGTTACACTAAAACTTCCCTCTGGAAAATTTACTACACTTCATCCTAAAAATAGAGCCATGATTGGAATTCTTGCAGGTGGTGGTGTTGGTGACAGACCATTTATGAGGGCAGGTCCGGCATGGCGAAGAAAACGATCCAAGGGTCACAAATATCCAATCGTAAGAGGAGTCGCACAGGCTGCTTATGTACATCCACACGGAGGAGGAAGGCATCAACACGTAGGTAAAAGTTCTACAGTATCAAGGAATGCCCCGCCAGGACGTAAAGTTGGTAGCATAGCGGCTAGAAAGACTGGTAGATCGCGAGTAAAAGAAAGACTATAATTTTTTAAAAAATTCCTAAAACTAATTAAGACTTTAACAAAAATATTTGCTGTGTCACAAAAACGTGTTCATATCTTTGTTAAAGGAAGGGTTCAGGGAGTTTATTTTCGTCAAGGAATGAAAGATATTGCTGAAAAGAAAAATGTAACAGGGTGGGTAAGAAATCTTCAAGATAAAAGAGTAGAGGCAGTTCTTGAAGGAAAAGATACAGATGTAAATTCAGTAATAGAATGGAGTCAGACGGGACCCCCTAATGCAATAGTTGATGACGTAGAGATTATTAATGAAAACTACAAGGGCGAATTTTCAAAATTTGAAATATCAATCTAATGAATCGTATTGTATGCATCAAAAAGAAAATTTTTTATTTCATCAAGATTTTGATCAGCTTTTATCTCAAGTTCTTTTTGTGGTTCTTTCCTGTCTCTTCTTATTTTTATTAATATAGAATTACGTTGAGGTTCCATATCTGCAAAGAATCTAAAAGTCATAGATTTGCAAAAAACTACTCTATGCATACGTACATCTTCAATTACATTTTTTCCAAGAGATAAACAATATTCTCTTAATGCGTCAAAGATAGGTTTTACTAAAGGAGAAATTTGTTTTTTAAAATCTTCATAATTTTTAGTATGATCTGCAGAAATAAGATCCATGTTTAGCGAATTGATTAGGGAATATTTAGTAGTAGCTCTGCCAGTTCCAGTCTAGGCAGATAGTCCCATTTCATGTCAAGCAAGATCCGCCACGTAGACGACGCAGCGTGGATACTCCACCTTAGGATTGCTCCCTCCCGGACCTCATCCCTTTCAGCAGTTCGGTCTTGGAGACCATCCCTTCG
>JBGPWD010000094.1:0-3685 GCA_041492015.1 Nitrosopumilaceae archaeon | reverse complement strand
GTTTGGTTTGTGCTGATGTTGGTGAAATTGATGCTATTACACCATTAATCCATGTATATGTTGGATCATAAAATGATGTGGTGCCCGTACCACTTATTGTAAATTGAAATGTTTGCCCTGGTGCAATAACACCACTGTCAATTTTTCCATCTGGTTGATATGATGGTGTGTGGGATTGTAGGGTAGCTGAGCCTCCTTGCCCTTTTGTTGTTGTAGATAAATATCCACTTTGGATTCTATGGGGTACAGAGTCATTGTTTGTCCAAATGATAGCAGAACCTGGGTTCACTTGTACAGAAGAGGGGGAAAGAAATTGTCCCGTCTTAAAGTCAGAAGCTCCTTGTAGTATTGAAATCTGAGCAGTCTTTACTTGTGTTGACGGAGTTTGTGTTGGAGGAGTTTGCGTCGGTGGAGTTTGTGTTGGAGTCTGTGTCGGTGGGGTAATATTAGAAACCGTTGTGGAAGCTATTCTTACACTATAAATGACTTTCAAAGATTCAGTTGTACCAGTTATCTTTCCTGTAAAGTAATAAACTGAACCGTCTTGGCTGTTTCCAACCAGCCTTCCAAATAAGTTAAGGTGAATCGTGTCACCGTTTGAATTTTGGGCATCACCTGTAACCACTAGAAACATTCCGTCACGTAATATTGTCGAAGTCCAAATTCCAGAATTAAGATAGTTGTTGCCAGAAATAGAGACTAGACCATTTTCCACTGTTATTGGTGTGTTGCCATTACTCGAACTTCCTGTTGAAAACTGTAAATCAATTTCAGAGTTTTGGATGGTTTGCGTTCCTGCAACAAAACCAGTTGCTTGTAATAGGTATTTGTTACCAGATACAAGTTCTGAATAGGCATGTGGTAATGAGATTGAAAGTAATATTCCTGTAATTGAGATTAGTAAAATTAATCCAAGTTTCATTATTGAATTAAAGTTCAAAGTCGTATTTAATTAATAGGTATAATTTATCAACACAATTAGGCAATTCCTGGCTGCTTGTCCTTTCGAGCCAGACCGTCCATGTAGCTCATTTGTTGTTCCATGAACTTTTTCCTTTTTTCCTCTTCATCCAAGTCTTTCATATCTAAAGGTTTTATTTTTAATAATTCTAAAAGCTTGACAAGGATTATCTGAGCTGCTTTTGGTTGGATGATATTTGGATTATCTATTTCCATTAAAATACAGATATTATCCAGATTTTTTTCTTTGGCAATACCAAGAACTAATCCATTAAAGCCAGTTATCTGCCCCTTACCACTTAACAGTTCAATTTTTTGTTTTTTTAGTAAATTAACAAGATCGGTAGATGATGCAACACCAAATAATTTTGGTTTGACAGGGTTTGGTGGTCTTAAAGCAGACCCAATTGAATATAGTGTTTTAACATTTAGTTTTTTTGCCATATTAACTACCTCATAACACAACTCATACAATCTTCTTGGATCTGATGGATTAAATTCTCCTGAAAAAATTACAAGGTTTTCTTTTTTACAATAATGAAATTTGTAACTTGATTGGTCGTATTTTATCATGCCTTTTTCATAAGATATGGCAGGAGGCCAGAATGCATAGATCTCAGCAAAAAGTTTTGCTTTTAAATTTTTTACAAGAAAATCCATACCTATTCCTGCTACATTGCCCATGTCTGGGAGGGCGGCAATCATGTTTGGTTTTTTTAATTTTGGAAGAGTATGAATTTTTAGGCCAAGCATTATTGTGTTGTATTTTATGTTAAAATAAAAACGAATCTAAGATGTTAAATGAACACTAGATCCGAATTGTTGTATCATGGCATATTCGATAAATCCTCCTGCAAGTAGGAGGGCAATTGCAATTCCTATTTCGATAATGGTTGGTCTTATTTCTTGTTTTATTGGATTTTTCTTAATTATGGCCCAGGTGAGAATGAAACTTCTTGACATCCCTATGGAATAAGCTGCCATCTCCATTACACCAAAGGGAGATGCAATAAGAACTGTTATTGGTGGTATGTTGGCAAGAATTGGAGTTGTTGATGCAAGGGCGCTAAAGGCAAGACCAGTTGAAGCTGCTGCAAACAAACCCCAAGCAATACCAAAACCTGGAATAAACATTGGTAACGCAATTGAACTGTTATGTAAAAATATTCCAATTGCGTCTATTCCTTCCACTGCAGTTTGAAATTCTTTGAGAAATGTTTTAGCATCCTCGTCTGATATTTTGATTTGGGCACCTATGGAAAATGATGTCATAAAAATGCCAACGAAAATAAAACCAATTAAAGTTCTTTTTTTCCTTAACATATTTTAGATTAAGATGAAGTATATTTGAGGTTGATGTTTTGAAACAGATTTAACTAAAAGTACTATTATGAGTCTTTGATGAAAGAAGATGTCTCGTCTGCGTTGACTTATGCGTTAAGTAGAGGGTTTCAGATTCATCCTGATGCATTTAAAATCCTTGAAAAAATTGATGTAAAGGAGCTTGAAAAAATAATCAAGCAGGTAGTAAGGGAAAAAGCAAAACAAAATCTGTTTTTGATAAATCAGAATGATTTGAAAATGTTTGTTGACTCGGAAATTGATGAAAGTCTAGAAAATCATCATGTAATTTTATCAGATCCTACAAAAAAAATAACATCTGCTGAAGGAATTAATGGTTTTAGTGCACTTTTTGTAAATCGATATTCAAAATTATTAAAAATAATCTTACAAAGGTCTCAATCTAAAAAACTAATTCCCATTGACACTGTCAAGAGTGGAAAAATAAAAGAAGAGGTCTTTGTGGCTGGACTTTTAATGGATAGGAGAATAGAACGAGATGTAACAAAGCTTGTTGTAGATGACCCTACGGGTTCCCTTGAGATGTTAGTATTCAATAAGGAACTGCAAGAGACAGCAAATTCCCTTTTAATAGACCAGTTTGTAATGCTTACAATCACTCCAGGAAAAAATGGAGGTTTTATTGTAAGAGATTTGGTTGTACCAGATGTTCCAGACCATGTTACAAACCGTTCAAAAATTGAGACCTATGCTGTTTTGATCTCTGACTTGCATGTAGGAAGTAAGTATTTCATGGAAAAGGAGTTTACAGAGTTTGTTGAATGGCTTTCTAGCCCAGATCCAATAGCAAGAAAAGTTCGTTTCGTTCTTGTTGGTGGTGATATTATAGATGGTATTGGTATTTTCCCAAATCAAGACAAGGAATTACTTTTAGTTGATGTTAATGAACAGATGTTAAAAGCAGCTCAGTTACTTGATAAAATTCCAAGACACATCAAAGTGTTCATAATTCCTGGGAATCATGATCCTGGTCGTCGAGCACTACCGCAACCCGCAATTCCAGAAAAGCATAATCTGAGTTTGTGGAATAGGGAAAATTTTTTCATGTTAGGTAATCCTTCTATGGTAGAGCTAAATGGTGTGAAGATTTTGATGTTTCATGGACAAAGCTTAGATGATGTTGTTGGAACCACCCCCGGCCTAAGTTACATGCAACCTGCAAAAGCAATGCGGGTTTTACTAAAAGCAAGACACCTCAGTCCTGTTTATGGAAAACGAACTCCAATTGCGCCTGAAATAGAAGACATGATGGTGATAGACGATGTTCCTGACATTTTTCATTCAGGACATATTCATGTTGTTGATCTGGATATGTACAAGGGCACGCTTATTGTAAACTCTGGAGCTTGGCAAACACAAACAG
>JBGPWD010000110.1:0-3264 GCA_041492015.1 Nitrosopumilaceae archaeon | reverse complement strand
TTCTATCCAGACAAAGCAAAGGCATTGGGAGTTCCAGAAGGCATACTTTGGCATGATCTACAAAAAGGTCAAGAAGTCAAGGTTGGAGATAAAACAATCAAACCATCTGATGTAATGGGTGAAAAACGACCAGGAAAAAAAATTGGAATATCGGGGGATACGAGGCCAACAAAAAAGCTTGAAGAGTTTTTCAAAAATTGCGATTACGTCACATTTGATTCCACATATTCAGATGAGCTAAAAGAAAAGGCAAAAGAAAATTTCCACTCTACAGCAAAAGAGGCTGCAGAGCTTGCAAAAAAAGCAAATGTCTCAAACTTGATCCTGACTCACTTTTCTGCAAGATACGATGATGCAGAGATTCTAGTAAAAGAGGCTCAAACCATTCATGGTTCCGTAATAGCAGCAAAGGATCTTTTAGAGATAGACATAAAATGAAAATGTTTGAATCAATAGCTGACAAATTACAACAAGCAGAAAAAATTGTTTTTGTCACTGGTGCTGGCATATCACAAGAAAGCGGAATTCCCACTTTTAGAGGAAAAGATGGTCTGTGGAGAAAATATGATGCCATGCAGCTTGCAACAATAGATGCGTTTTATGAAAATCCAAAGCTGGTATGGGAATGGTATGAGGAACGAAGAAAGAACATACTTGCTGCAAAGCCAAATGCGGGTCATGTTACTATAGCAAATTTAGAAAAATTCAAGCAGGTTCGTGTTTTGACTCAAAATATAGACGGATTGCACCAAAGAGCAGGAAGCAGTCAGGTCTATGAATTACATGGAAGTATTGTTACAATAAAATGCACTGTCTGTGATTTTAAAGAAAAGATAGCAAATAGTTTCTCAGAGCTTCCGCCTCATTGCAAGTGTGGTAACATCTTAAGACCTGACGTGGTCTGGTTTGGTGAAGCACTACCGCAAGATGTCTGGAGTGAAGCTATGATGCAAGCAAATTCATGCAATGTAATGTTTGTAGTTGGTACCTCGCTTGCAGTATCGCCTGCAAACATGTTGCCAGCATATGCAAAACAAAATGGAGCTACCATAATTGAAGTAAATCCTGAGGAAACCCCAATGTCTAAAAGCATGGATCTTTCTATCAGATCAACTTCTGCAAAGGCATTGCCTGAGCTTCTCTCAATAGTGGATAAATGATTTTTAGTTATTGATGGCGTATTTTTCTGGCAGATCAATTAGAATTAGTTCTGTTGGTTTTTCTGCCTTGATTACCAGATTATTTTCATTTTCTATCATAGCTGCATCTCTTGTTTGCAACAAATTATTGTTGAGTTTTATCTCTCCGTCAATTACAAACAGGTATGATTTGCGTCCCGCGCTTAACTTGTGTTCTATCTGACTTCCAGGAGTTAAGGTTGAAAGGTAAAAGCTAGCATCCTGATGAATATGTAATGCATTTGCATCCTTGGTATTTTCAGATACAACTACTGGTACCAGTTTGTTTGTTCTTTCTTCTTTTGAAAACTTTTTTTGTTCCCATGATGGTGTTAGTCCTTTTTTATTTGCAAAAACCCACATTTGCAATAGTCTCAGTGGTTTTTCCTTGGAATGGTTGAATTCTGAGTGCATTATTCCAGAGCCAGCTGTCATTCGTTGAACTTCGCCAGGATATATCACTCCGTGGTTTCCCTGATTGTCTTTGTGCTCTAGCTCACCTTCTATGACATAGGTTATGATCTCCATATCCTTGTGTAAATGAAAGTCAAATCCTGTTCCTGGTTGTACTATATCATCATTGAAGACGCGCAAAGGCCCAAAGTTCATCTTGTCCGGATTTTGATAGTCTGCAAACGAGAAATGGTGATATGTACTGAGCCATTCTATATCATTTTTGTAGTGTTCACTTGCCTTGATTATTTTTATCATGGACTTGTTCTCTAAATTTGATTTTGTTTTAACTATCATTTGTATAGTTACTATAGTAGAGTGATTATATAAACAGGTAAGTGAGATAACAGGAATCAAGTTAACTTTTGGTAATCTGAATTGATCAAATGGATATAGACAAAATTACTCTAAAAGCTGTTTTAAAATTTAATTCATGTTGCGCCTGGATACAAAATCAAATATTCATCAGGATTGTCTCTTTCCTTTTTTGCGTTTAATGCATCCTGATATTTTTCAAAATGTTCAATCAGATAGAGTGTATTTCCTGCACATCCAAATGGATCTATTCCTACAAGATTAAATCCAGATTCAGGGGTAAGTGCCTTTTTTTCTTTTTCTAGCATTTCGTTACTCATTATAAAAATCTCTATTCAGTAAATTCAGGAACTAGCCAGTCTATTACTTTAGAAATATCTTCGGAATGCATTATTATCTTGATTGGTCCCATAGGAGATTCTTCTGCTTCTTCGCAAATTGCTATCACACCAACAAATGCTGCTTGCTTGTTCAGATAAAACCATGTGGTGGTATCATGAGTGTGAAATCTCATCTGTCGTCTGTATGCTCTTGTGACCTTGCGGGATCTAATGGTGTCATAAATTTTTGCAAGAGATTGAAGATCCTTTGAGGTAGCCTTGATGCTACCATCTTCGTATTTGTAATTTGCATCCAAAAGTACATGTGAAACTGCCAGTCGAACTTTTTCTGGATCTTCAGAAGGATTTACAGCTGCATATGCTTCTATCTTGCAGGTAACATCAGGAATTTTCACTTTATCCAACCTTTTATGATATTATGAGCAGAATCAATTAGTTGTGGAATTGTGAGATTATTGTTGGATATAGTTTCATCTGCTAGTGCAATCGATTCACTCATCCCAACTCCTATTTCTCTAGAATCTCGCTTGACAAATTCGCCGCGGTTTTCCGGATCGTCTGATCTTTTTCGATTAGTTAAAAATCCAAACCTAGTGTCGCCAGATGCGTGAATTGCAAGAATCTTTACGGTCCCGAATTTTTTTAGTACATCAACTTCTGGAATGGAACGCACTCCGTCTATTAGAATAACGTCAGATTTTGAGTTTGCAATTTGATCTTTTATTAATTCTGCAACTGCACCAGGACCATTTTTTTCTCGAATCTCAAGCATCAGCTTGCCCAAATTTTCTCCAGTAGGATCAATCTTTCTTCTAGTGGCCTCTGCTCTAACAGCATCACCCATTACTATATTATCAAATCCTTTTAATTTTAGAGCATCAGCTATTGTAGATTTGCCAGCACCTGGCATCCCAGTAAGACAGACGATAAGTTTTGTCACGTTAGCTAGCTGAGAATTTCCAGTCTATGAAGCTACC
>JBGPWD010000035.1:0-7101 GCA_041492015.1 Nitrosopumilaceae archaeon | reverse complement strand
TGAAAAGGTTTGTAAAATTGTGAATGTTTCAGGAACCCTCAAAGCACTACGCAGAGTTTAATAGTATTTGGAAGACAAGATAAAAAGGGAATGAGGTAATATTTGCCGCTCCAGTCTGAGCAATAGCTGTGAAGAAGCCGCGACGAACCGACCCAAAACCTGATTCTATTTTCATACGGTTCTTTTAAATATAGTAGATCCTGTTTTTTGGCTGTGAAAACCGATTATGATGTTATTGTAGCTGGTGGAGGACTTGCTGGAATGATTGTCGCACAATCAGCATCATTTTATTCTAAACAAAGATTATCAATTTTAGTTATTGATAGGAATCCAGAACCAAACTTAGGAAAAAAAACAATAAATGGTTGGATCTGCGGGGACGCAGTAGGTAAAAACACTGTTGACTTTATGACAGAAAGAATTAAGATTGCTTGGGGAAATCCAGAGATTGAACATCCTGTCAAAGGAGTAATGGCTTTTTCGCCAGACAGACAAACTTCCATACCTTTTGATGGTGACGGGTTTATGTTAAATAGACAGGAGCTTCCACAGCGTCAGCTTCGTGATGCAAAAAAAATGGGGATAAGCATGCAACATTCTGTTGCACTAAGGAACTTGTTGTATGAAAACGGTTATGTAATAGGAGTCGAAGGAACCGATCTTACAACAAATCAGTCTTACAAAAAAACTGCAAAAATTGTAATTGATGCAACCGGTGTCACATCTATGCTACGAAATGGACTTTCAATAAGTTCAAAAATTGAGAAAAAAATAGATCGTGATGATTTAGAATCTACTGGTAGACATATTATGAAATTTGAGCAAGGAATAGAGAATAAGGTAGATTTTGATCCTGATTATTGCATTATACATCTCGATCAAGATATTGCGCCAGGCGGATATGGATGGGTCTTTCCAAAAGGCAAGAACAAGGTAAACATTGGTCTTGGAATCCAACAAAAAGAGCTCCTGAAACGAAACGAAAGGTTGGGAAGAAAAGACGATGTTACCAAATTGATTAATGATTATGTAAAAATCAACAAGGCTATCGAAAACCCACGTTTATCTGACGATCCAAGTGATTCTCACAATGTAACTGGAAACTGGCAGGTTTCTGTTAGAAGGCAAAATGATTGTCTTGTCGCTAACGGATACATATTGGTTGGCGACTCAGCTTGGATGCCAAAACCATTAGATGCTGGAGGAATAGGACCGGCTATAGTAGCTGCAACCATCATTGGGAAAGATGTAGTTTATGCCATAGAAGCAGGCGATGTAAGTGAAAAGGGCCTATGGCAGTATAACATTGATTTCATTAATGAGTATGGTTACAAAACTGCAGGTCTTGAAATTTTCAGAAGATTATTGCAGACTTTAACAAATGAACAGATTAACTATGGCATGAAACACTTTTTGTCTAATTTAGATGTAGAAGCGATAAGTAAAGGAGAACACCCTGATTTTGGTACAGTCAGTAAGCTTGGCATGATGATAAGGGGAGCTTTGAACAAAAAACTTGCTGATGGTCTTAAATTTACCGCCCAACAAAATAAAAAATTAACAGACCATTATTACAATTTCCCAAAAACTCCAAATGGGTATGATGCGTGGCATAATACTTTGCATCATATTTTAGATGAATCGTATGCCAAGCTTGGTAACTGATCAAGGTCCAATCTAGGAATTTTGGAATATTTGGTAGCAGAGTTAAACTTCCATATACGAGTGTGTTTGTAGCAGCTAGTAGCAATAGTTAATCTAAAAACAAGGCAATTTTAAATTAAGGTCTTATGCTTTCAATATTGTGCTAGCGGAATCATTATACATAGATTGGAACAACTCCTTCGAAGTCCTAAACAAGGCATTTGATACTGATCTGTTTGTATTAATAATTGGGCCAAAAGGCACTGGTAAAACCACTCTTGTTCGAGAGTTTGCTGCAAAAAAAGACAAAAAGCTTGAGTCAGTTAACTTTAGTCTACGAACACGCGAAAGTCATCTAGTAGGATCAAAAACTCTGGAGAGCGGCTCAATTGGTTTTGAGGAGGGAATATTAGTGAAATCAATGAAGAAAGGCAGTATCCTATACCTTGATGAAATTAATGCAGCCGAGGCAGATGTTTTACTTAGATTAGATGAAGCATTAGATGACCGTAGACAGCTTGTCTTAAAGGAATCTGGTGGAGAATTAATTCAGGCAAGTAAAGGATGGTTTGTTATAGCAACTATCAATCCATTAACACATGTTGGAACAAAAGAATTACCGCCGCAGATTCTTAGCAGATTTCCAGTTAGAATAAGACTAGAATATCCACCAGAAGAAATTGAACTTCAAATTGTTAAAAAATACATTTCTGGGTCACATGACAAAGAACTTTTACAAGCAATAAAACTTGCAAACATTTTGAGACAAGCTGCTTCTGTAGAAGAACTCTATTATTCCCCAAGCTTGAGAGAGACTATAGCTTTTGGAAAAATACTTGATTCTGGAGTCAAACCAAGACATGCAGCAGATATTATTTTTGCAAACATATACTCACAATGGGGAAATGTTGAATATCAGAAAGTAAACGACATCATTACATCCATGTTTGGTAATTAATGCAATCTCTTCATCTCAGAAATGATACTCTGCTTGAAATTGCTACATTTCTTGTTAGACGATGGTCTGAGAAACAGAAGGTTACAGTAGGGATTGTAGACCAGCAAGAAATTCAGACTAAACTAAAAGAAAACAAAGTAATCATGTTTCCTTTGGATCATTTTTACGGAACTGATTTTCAAAAATACAGACAATATAGGACTGCTTTATGGTATGAATCTATGAGATTAAAGCACAGCAACAAAATCCTAAGTAATGATCATGCTTTTGGCTTTCTATTAAACACCCTAGAAACGAGAATAATTGAAAACAGAGGTAGGAAGGAATGGCAAGGAATGGATGAAGAAATTATATTCTATTATGGTTTTGCTTGGCTTTACAGGCCTCTATTAAACTCACTTTACGGCAAGTCTAGGATTGTTGAGGGTTTTTTCCAATATTTTTTGCTTGGTGACATAAAGGGTGAGGTTACACCAAGTGCGTTTGAAAAAATCAAAAAAGCAGTCGAAATAGCAAAGGAGGCAGTAAAACAAGCTATAGATAATAATTTCGGTACAGATTGGCTTGAAAAAAAGGTTTCTGAAATAATTAAAATTTTAGAAATCGATCCACTTTTAACCATTCCCATATCAATTCCAAAAATTAGTTCTGGCATTGCAGTATCAGATAATGATTTTATCAAAACTATAGGGAAGATAACTAAATTCCGTGAAAGTGATTTTGGAGAACTGGATCCAAAACGAATTGTTGAAGGAAAATCACTATTTGAAGAATTCAAGGTTCTGTTACAAGAGACAAAAAAAAATGAGAATAGAGGTTTAAGTACAGAATCAATTGGAATTAGTATTCCTTCTTCAACAAATGTAGATGAAACTAGAATATATGATGAAGATCTGATAAGCAATCTAAAGGCAAAATTCAAAGAATGGAAGACAGGGTGGAAAGAACAACATGTCAATACCGGAGAGGAATTTGACGAGGAAACATACATAGAAGGTGGTCATAAACCCTTTTTTACAGATCAAAAGATTTCCATTAAGACAAGGATTGTCATTTTATTAGATCATTCTTCAAGCATAGCAAACGAAGAACTTCAATACAAAAAGGCGACGTTAGCTCTTTGTGAAGTACTTTCATTTTTAAAAGTAAAATTCTCTGTCTATGCTTTCAATACTGAACAAAAACAAGTAACTTGTTGGTTAGTTAAACCAGAAAATATCAAATGGAATAATTTAGCCGCAAAAAGACTAGCCCAAATAAAAGCAAATGGTGGAACTCCGTTAGCCGAAGTCTATTCGATAATGTTTTCTGGGTTGCGTTCAAAAAAACCAGATATCTTTCTAACTTTAACAGATGGAGAACCGTCTGATCCTGACGCAGTTCGTTCTATGGTGACTACCTTCAAACTCTTGGGAATAAGAATGGTAGCTATAGGAGTAGGACACGATACTACTAGTGCAATAATAATTGCAAATAATTTAAAACGCTTAGGATATGAAAACACATTAGCAGTAAGCAGGTTGAATGATATCCCAAATAGGGTTTTGAATGTTTTAGGAAGAAATTAGTATGAAATGTCTTTCAGTATCACAGCCTTTTGCAGATCTCATAGTCAAGGGCAAAAAAACAATTGAACTTAGAACATGGAATACAAAATTTAGGGGAGAATTTCTTGTTCATGCCCCATCAAAAATAAAAAAAGATGTTTGTAAGAAGATAGGAATTGATGAAACCAAGCTTCGAACAGGAGTCATCATTGGTAAAGCAGAAATTTATGATGTAAAAACTTATGGTTCAATTGCAGAACTTAAAATTGATTACCAAAAACATTTTGCATCCGAAGAATTCTTGCATCACAAATATGGATTTTTGCTCAGAAACCCAAAAGAACTTCGGGTACCAATACCTTACAAAGGAAGTTTGGGTTTTTTTAATGTAAAATTAAAATCAACAATAAAAGAGAATGATATAAAATTTGAATTATTTGATGAAGAACATAGATATCAATGGATAGGCAGACACTAACAACAAAAATCCAAAAATTGTTATAAAACATCACAAAAATAACAAATCATGTTCTGGCCTTACTTTTTCTATACATGGGGTTGCATTCCAGAAATTACAAAAAATTGTCAAGACATGACAAATGCATCAAGTACATACCTTGGAATTGTTGGAGGAGCTATAATAGGCGCCATCGTAAGCTGGTGGATTTACAATCGACAAAAGAAAACTTCAAAGATGCAGGATTCAACATTAAATAGGATAAAGGAATTAGATGAAAATCACGATAGGATTTTAAAAAAATTAGAAGAATTTGACATCCGTCATGAGACTACTCTTGACACTATAGCAGAATTAAGCAAAAAGGTCGATGCGTTTGTTGAGAAACAAGAAAAATTAGATGATTCTACGAAATCAGATTAGGCTAAAATTACTAGTGATTTCAAATAAAAAGATAGTCAAGTAACGCGAGATATTAAAAATAAATTTAACTCATGCTACCATAGAAATTGTTAATTTGTAACTTTTTAAATTCTGATACTTGGGTTTTCTTTCTTGAGTTTTTCCCAATCAGCTAAAAAATTCTTTAGGCCAACATCAGTTAGTGGATGCTTTAACATCTTGCCAAGTACATCTGGTGGCAGCGTCACAACATCAGCACCAATCTTTGCAGCTTCAACAACATGTATTGGATGCCTAACACTTGCAACCAAAATTTGTGTATTAAATTTATAATTTTGGAATACTTCATGCATCTCTTTTATCAAATGCATCCCGTCTTGACCATTGTCATCAAGCCTTCCAATAAATGGGCTAACATATTTTGCTCCAGCTTTTGCAGCTAATATTGCTTGGTTTACTGAAAATACCAATGTAACATTAACTGGAATTCCTTCGCTTGTTAAAATCCTACAAGCTTTTAGACCATCCGCAGTCATTGGGCATTTAACAACTACGTTGTTTCCATATTTTCGCAGCTTGTGTCCATCATCAATCATTCCAGAAGTTTCGGTACTTACAACTTCCAGGCTAACATCTCCTTTGATTATTCTTACAATTTCTTCCATAGTTTTTTGTGGATCACCACCTTCTTTTGCTAAAAGCGAAGGATTAGTTGTAATACCATCAACAAGACCCATTTCGTTGTACATTTTTATCGCAACAAGATTTGCAGTATCAAGGAATATCTTCATCTTATTTTACTCCTGATATCTTTCACCGAATTAGCTATATTAATTGATGTAATACCATGTTTTTGTAGTAATAGTGGAACTTCATTATCTCGTGCTGATTCACCAAATTTATCCTGGACTCCAATTCGTCTCATTGGTACAGGATATGTCTCCGTAACTACCTCCGATACAGCTGACCCAAATCCAGCCATGACATTATGTTCTTCACATGTTACAATTCCTCCTGTCTCACGTGCCGCCTTTTCTATCAATGATGAATCTATTGGTTTGATGGAAAACATATCTACGACTCTACATGAGATGCCCTCTTCTTTAAGAGAGTCAGCAGCCTCAAGTGCCATTTGAACGGTTATTCCACATGCTGCAATAGTACAATCAGAACCATCTCGTAATACAATTCCTTTTCCAATTTCAAATTCCTGTGATTCAGAGTGTATGAGTGGAGTCTTTGATCTTGCCATTCTCATATAAAATGGACCATAAACTTGTGAGATAATCCAAGTAAGTTTTGAAACTGCAACAGTATCAGCTGGAATCAAAACTTTGACATTTGGAATTACTCTCATAATTGCGATATCTTCAATTTGTTGATGTGAACCTCCGTCTGCTCCAACGCTTAGACCACCATGTGAGACCACCATCTTCACATTCAATCCCTGTTTACCATTTCGTGATGGATACGCTATTGCATTTCGTATTTGATCCACACAACGACCAGGTAAAAATATTGCATAAGTACTAACGAATGTAACTTTGCCTTCATTTGCTAGGCCAGCTGCAATAGAAACCAGGTTTGCTTCCGCTATACCTACATTAAAAAACCTGTTTGGAAATTTTTTTCCAAAAGGCCTAGTCTTTAATGAATCAGTAGTATCTGCACCTACCACCACTACATTAGGATTTTCGTCCCCAATTTTGATTAGGGTTTCGCCATATACGGTACGCATATCTGTCATCTCAGTCATACAAAACCAGCCTCCTTTGCAAGTTGTACGAGTTCTGATTTTTTCTTACCTACTTCGTGTAAGTCTATCCATTTGTTTACAAGTTCTGGACCACCAAGATTATGTGCTTTCTGTATCAAGAGTTTTCTTCTTGCATGTAGTATTTTCCTCCTAAATTCAGCTATGGTCACCCTAACATCTTTTTGACCAATTATGGCACTCCCACCAACAAAGACTCTAGCGCCATCTAAAAAGCAATATTCTACGTTTGAAAGGTCTACACCACCATCAGCTTCTATAAATCCCGAAAAATTCTTTTCTGCTAGTAATTCTGCTATTCTATGAGTTTTCTCGTGAG
>JBGPWD010000156.1:0-2411 GCA_041492015.1 Nitrosopumilaceae archaeon | reverse complement strand
CCACCAAACCTTTCTCCAGATTCCTATGCAAGTTTTCTATCTGTTGGGATCAATGATTGGGGCGGGATTTCTCCACTAACACCTGATTATGTAAATCCGGAATTCTCTTGGCCTTCCATAGATACTGTTGCAAAAAATTCCTTTAACGCAGGATTTGAATTGAAGGCAAGGCTTCCAGTTTATCCAGAACTTTTTTCATTTGTTGATCCAGAACTTAAAGAAAAAATTCTACAAATTACAGACTCGGACGGATTTGTGAAAACGGAGAATCTGAAATGAGTATCCAAACATCATTGTTTGATTCTCTGTTAAGACATTCTGACCCGTTAATAGCTGAAACTCTAGAAAGAGCCCTTTCTGAAAAAGAAGTTTCAGTAGAGGATGCAACAAGATTGTTTTATGCAAAGGGAATAAATTTTCATCTTATTGGTATGGTTGCTGATGAATTGAGGAAGAGAAGAGTCGGCGATGTTGTTACCTATGTTGTAAACAGAAACATCAACTTTACAAATATCTGCATCAAACAATGTGGTTTTTGTGCATTTAGTAGAGATTTTCGCGAAGAGGAGGGATATTTTTTACCGATAGAAGAGATCGTGAGACGGGCAAGAGAAGCAAGAGAATTAGGCGCAACTGAAGTTTGTGTTCAGGCAGGGTTACCTCCAGATATGAACGGAGAAACTTATGAGAATATCTGTAGAACTATAAAAAAAGAAGTTGCAGACATACACATCCATGGATTTTCTCCAGAAGAAGTGTTGTATGGAGCAACAAGATCCAATTTACCAATTAGAGAATATCTTTTACGTCTAAAAGAAGCTGGAGTAAATTCACTTCCTGGGACAGCTGCAGAAATTTTGGACCAAAAACTTCGTGATAAGATTTCACCTGGAAGAATAAGTGTCAAAAACTGGATCGAGGTAATAAAAACTGCTCATAAAGTAGGAATTCCTTCCACTGCTACTATCATGTTTGGACATTTGGAAACTCCAGAAGACAGAGCCAGACATATTGGTTTAATCCGCGAGATTCAAAAGGAGACCGGAGGTTTTACAGAATTTGTTCCTTTGAACTTTATACATACAGAAGCACCGATGTACAAAAACAGCATACACACTGGAATTAAAAATGGCGCCGATGGAAATGATGTACTTTTAATGCATGCAATCTCTCGAATAATGCTAAACAACTTCATAAACAACATTCAAACTTCATGGGTTAAAGAGGGTGGAAATATGTCACAGCTCTTGCTAATGTGGGGCGCAAATGATTTTGGTGGAACATTGATAAATGAAAGTATATCCACTGCAGCAGGTGCAAAATACGGACAACTTCTCAAGCCAAAAGAGATTAGAAATTTCATTAGACAGATCGGAAGAATTCCAGCCCAAAGAACTACCTCTTATAAAATAATACAGACATACAGATCTGCTGAAGAAAAAGATGAAGGTTTGGATAAAGTTGAAAATCCATCACAGTTTGGTTCTTACCATGAATTAATCAAGCTAGACAAATACAAGTACAAAAGCAATAGGCGAAACTAGTTGTCATCTTGTGAGAAGGTACTCTCCAAGGCTAAAAATCTCAATTTGGATGAATGTGAGGCATTCTTTATAGAAAAAAAAATTACAACGGTGAGAATAACAGATTCTGAAATAGCTGAGTTAAAACAGAACCAGGAAAGAGGAATTGCAGTAAGAATAATTCATGGAAAAAAAATTGGTTCTGCAAAGACCTCAAATTTCGAGAAAAGTGAAGAAATAGTTGAAAAGGCGTTACAGTCAACAGCTCTTGTTAAACCAAAAAACTTCTGGAAGTCTTTACCTCATAGTGCAAAATTTTCTCCAGTAGACAGAACTTATGACAAAAAGCTTGCAGAGATTTCCGGAGTAGAAGCTTCTGATATTGCACAAACAATGATTGATTCTGCCAAACACCAAAAAGTTACAACAATTTCTGGATCTTTGAACATTGTTTCTGAAAGTGTTGAGATTGCAAACAGCAATGGATTAAATTATACCAATAAAGCGACATATATTGCTGGAAACATTAATGCCGATTCTAATTTCGGTAGTCTACCTGTAAGTGGGGTTGGTGCAGTTTCTTCTAGAACCACAACTGGGTTTTCTGCTGAAACTGTTGGCAAAGATGCTACAAAGATGTGCGTAAATTCCATAAATCCAGAAAGTTGCCAATCCGAGGTTTACAGTATAATTTTTGAGCCTTATGCGATTGGTGAAATGCTTGCTTTTGTCTTTTCTTCAAACTTTAATCTAAAAACATATTCAGAAAAAAGAAGCTGTTTTGTAGATAAGCTTGGCAAAAACATTGCAACTGAAAATTTTAACCTAATAGATGACCCACATCATCCAGAAGGAATTGGCAGCAAGCCCTTTGATGATGAAGGAGTT
>JBGPWD010000017.1:0-8724 GCA_041492015.1 Nitrosopumilaceae archaeon | reverse complement strand
TTTTGTACTCCCAAAACTTCATAATAATCTCGCTTGGCGCTCATAACTATAAACGAATTTGATTAATCTCAAGTATAAATCATCAATTCATTGAGCGCCAGCTGTAGTTTGGCTTGTACTTCCATCAGTTGGTCCAGTTTGAGGTCCTGCCCCAGTCTGATCAGAACCTGGCGGAGGAGTGACTTTTTTGTAAAGCTCAGTACTAATCTCATTAACTATTGTTTTAAGGGCATCTAGTTTTGGTTTAATTTCTGCAGAACCTTTATCGAGTACATCTTTTAGATCCTTGATTGCATTTGTGACTTTGATTCCTTGGTCTTGTGTGATTTTATCTTTTAGATCTTGATTGATCAATTTTTCAGTTGTATAGATATAACCTTCTGCTTCATTTTTTATTTCAATTTCTTCTTTTTTATTCTTATCTTGGTCAGCATAAACTTCTGCGTCTTTTTTCAATTTTTCAATTTCGTCTTTTGAAAGTTTAGTACTTGCAGTTATTGTTATTTTTGCTTCCTTTTGTGTTCCAAGGTCTTTTGCTGTAACATTAAGAATTCCGTTAGCATCGATATCAAATTTTACTTCTATTTGTGGAATTCCTCTTGGAGCAGGTGGAATTCCAGATAGATTAAAACTACCAAGTGAAACATTATCTGCAGCCATTGGTCGTTCACCTTGTACTATGTGAACAGTTACTGCGGTTTGGTTATCTGCTGCAGTGGTAAAGGGTTTGCTTTTTGATGCTGGGATAGTGGTGTTTCTTTCAATTAATGGTTCTCGCAACCCTCCGAGTACTTCTACTCCTAGAGTCAATGGAGTGACGTCAAGAAGTACGATATCACTTGTAACTTCACCTGCTATGATTCCAGCCTGAATTCCAGCACCTAATGCTACTGCTTCCATAGGATCTACTCCTGCTTCTGGTTCCTTTCCTAACACAGACGCAACAAATTTTCTTACTAATGGGATTCTAGTGGGTCCACCAACCAAGACAATTTTGGATATGTCTGACGCGGGAAGTTTTGCATCTTCCAAAGCTTTCATAATTGATGACCTACATCTTTCTACTATAGGATTGATAAATTCTTCAAGCTTTGATCTAGTTAGTTTCATTTCTAGGTTCTTTGGACCTGTAGTTTGATCATAAGAGACGAAAGGAAGATTGATGTCAGTTTCCATCACAGAAGAAAGTTCTATTTTTGCTCTTTCTGCAGCTTCTCTTACTCTGACCATAGCTGCGTTATCCTTCGAAAGATCTATTCCAGTATTTTTTCGGAAAGTTTCAACAATGAAATCTATCAGTACTTTGTCCATATCCGTACCTCCAAGCTGAGTATCACCTGATGTACTCATCACTTCAAAAACACCACCTCCCATTTCCATTATTGTAACATCAAGTGTTCCACCTCCAAGATCAAATACCAAAATTTTCATCTCTTGTTTTGTTTTGTCAAGGCCAAAAGCAAGTGATGCTGCAGTTGGTTCATTTATTATTCTGACAACTTCAAGTCCAGCGATTTGGCCAGCGTCCTTTGTTGCTTGCCTCTGATTATCATCAAAATATGCAGGAACTGTGATTACTGCTTTGTCAATTTTTTCACCAATAAATTCTTCAGCATCTCTTTTAATTTTCTGTAAAATATAAGCAGAAATTTGTTGTGGTTTGTATTCTTTGTCATTTACTTTGAAAACAAAGTCACTACCCATCTTTCGCTTTGCAGCTAAAATAGTACCTGTTGGATTAGTAACAGCTTGTCTTCTTGCGGGTTCTCCAACAAGAAGCTGACCATCTTTTGTAAAAGCAACAATAGACGGAAATGCTTTTCCGCCTACAGTAGTACCTTCTGCTGCTGGAATGAGTGTTGGTTTACCACCCACCATTACTGCTGCAGCAGAATTACTTGTTCCTAAATCTATTCCTATAATTTTTGCCATTGTAATCACAATCCCATTATTATGCTTTTTTTGATATTTCTACTAAACTAGGTCTAATTACCCTGTTTTGTAAAATATATCCCTTACGAATTTCTGATGTAATTGTATTCTCATCTAGTGATGAATCTTCTTTTATAGAGATAGCTTCATGTAATTTTGGATCAAAAATTTCTCCAAGTGCATCAATAGGAATAACACCATATTCCGAGAGAAATGAATCTATATTTTTTAAAATTGATGTTAGACCATTTGTGTTTACTTTTTGTTTTTCAAGTGCTTCTTTTGCACGTACAAAATCATCATAAATTGATAAGAATTGGAGTATTATTCCATCAATTAACGAATTTACTCTGTTTTGAACCTCTAATTCAGTTCTCTTCTTCAGGTTTTCAAAATCAGCGAGAAGATACAGGAGTTTTTTCTCATAAGAGGCTACTTTTTCTTGTTCTTGGGCAAGTTGTGTTTTGATATCATCAATTATTTTTGCTTTTGATTCATCATCACTTTGTTCATTAATTTCATCATTATTATTTTCTAATTCCATTTCTATTTTTCCCTCTTGTTCTTCAGACAAACTAGATTCATTAAGATTCGTCTAATTTTACTCTTATTACAGGATCTCACATAATGGATTTGTTTTTATTGTTATGATATCAGAATCTTTTCCGCTCTTGTTAACCTTTTCATAATCCGATTTTGAACAAGCCACTACAATTGTTGTCTTATCACTATGAAATAAATCAAAGGTTGGGCCTTGATAAATTTCAACGTCACCAATATAATCACGTAGTTTGGTAACAAGGGAATTTAACATATCAACTTTATCTCCACGCATTTCATAGGAATCAAGTGTCCAAAGTATAGCGACTCGAGTTCTGCTGGCTTTGAGTTCATTTTTTTTGAGTGTAGAACGAATTTCGTCTATGAGTCTCTTAACATAACCTTCAATTCCCTTTATGCTTCCATTAACTAAATACATCATGGTTCCTGCTCCTTCAATCGAAGCTCCAAGCGATCTCAAATCATAAAGTCCATTTGTCATATCATCCAAAAAGAGATCTTTGAATTCTGTAAACATGAGATCAGCTCTTGTACTTGGTTCCTGTGCAAATTTACATACTTCTAGTATACTTGACAAACCAGAAAATTGTGAAAGTATCTTAATTGCGTGAAAAAGTTCCGCTGAGGAAATGGCAACAAACTTCTTTTCTTTTTTATCTGTAGCAAGTAACTTGGCAAGTTTATCATCGGGCTTGCTATTAAAAGAACCAATAATTTCAGGTGTCTGATTTTTTGTGCCAAGAGGATAATAAAAATATGAGATTCCTTTTCCCATCTCAAGACCAGTAACATGTTCTAAAAGTGATATGGTTTCATTATTTCCTCCAATTCCGGTAGGAAGATTGTAAATCACAGAGCCACCTTTCTTAATAGCACTCGTAGCATCCTTGAATTTTGAGTGAATCTCCATCTTTGTTTCTTGTCCAGTTTTTCTGATTCTTGGTGCAAAAAACAGATATTCAGAGTGTGAAATTGCGACGTCAATTGGTTCTACTCCAAGCAATGGTTCATCTTCTTTTAATGAAGTAACATCAGGATAGGTTTTTGCAATTTCAGATTTTAGGGAAATAGCCATATGCGCAGATTCGTCTACAATAAAGACATCGGCTCCCTTCGCCGCCATTTGACAGGCAATAGAATAACCCTCAGTACTTAGACCATAAACAACAACTTTTGTAGCTACCAAATCATTGGAGCTAGGAGACAAGGCTAAGAAAAACTTTTTCCATGCTGGAATTCTATCAAAAATGATTGAAAATCTGGTTTGACTTACTTACTCCAAAACAGCTTTTGTTTTTTGAGCCTATGATCAAAAAATTAAGCAAAAACAACCAAGTTCTATGTACTTCGAGGAACTATCATGAGGTTGTGGAACTTGCCAAAGTTAGAAATGTAAAGATTGTACTTGTTGGAAGACATGGCGGATCTGATAAATCTGAAAAATTAAAGGCTAGTCTTGAACGAATGCTACATTTATCAACCATAGTAGAGAAATTTGCCCCCGATCTGACTATTAGTTCTTGTTCACCGGAAGCTTCAAGGATTTCTTTTGGGATGGGCATCAAACACATCGCTTTTTCCGACTCGCCTCATGCAGAGGCAGTAATGAGACTCTCTGTTCCATTTGTGCAAAAGCTACTAATTCCATGGATAATACCAAAAAAGGAATTTGTTGGATATGGAATTTCAGAAAATGATATCATACAATATAGATCGATAGATGCAGCCTTAATAGTAAAGCAAAAATCAAAGAATTATTCAAAGTGAGGTTTTCATCTAAAGGATAAGAAGACTATCCTTGTAAGAGTTGAGGAATCACAAGCTGCATATATTCAAACCAGAAAGAACTTGAGTACAAATATCATCAATGAAATTGTAAAAGAATTTTCAAATTACAACATAGTTGTCTTAGGGAGATATTTATCTGACAAAAATAAGCTAAAAAAAGAATTCAGAAATAAGATAATAGTACCAGATAAAGTGGTAGATGGCAAGTCACTTCTTAGATTTACTGATGTTTTTATAGGATCTGGTGGCACTATGACTGCTGAAGCTGCCTTGATGGGGATTCCAACAATTTCCTATAATGCAGTCCCAAACCATATAGAAGAATATCTTGTAAGAATAGGTCTTGTTAGAAGAGAAAGAAATCCGAAAATAATTTTTAAATCAGTTAAGAAAATTTTAAAATCTGATAATCAAAACCTCAGAAAAAAAGCAAGAACATTATTAAATTCAATGGAAGATCCTTTTTCTAAACTTCTTACCACAATCAGATCTGTGCGGTAAGATTTAAGAAAGTACAAACAACCTTCAAAAAATGGTTTTGAACATAAACCCAGTACTGAATAACATATAAGGGAACTTAATTGAAGATTCAGCGCCCGGAAGCCCGGTAGAGGAGAAATCCACCGAGTGTAGCGGTCAAGCATAGGGGCCTTTGGAGCCCTTGACCCCAGTTCGAATCTGGGCCGGGCTATTATTTTTAAAATTGTTAGATATAAGGTCCAGTTTGAATACGTGGAAAATGTGGAAATAGTGAAATTCCAATCAATAGTGGAATTAGAAAAATTGCGATTGAAATAGCAGATAATATTATACCAAGCCACAAACAATTTTTTGCTTTACTTGGGTCATCATCTTTTATTATAAAATAAGCAATAACTCCACCTATAATGTTAAAGAAAATTGGTAAAAGAAACCAAAGACTGCTTCTCTTTCTTAGTTCCATGATCAAATTACTAGTTATTCGAATTTAAACTAAGTTATGTTCTTTAATTATAACTCAAGTTTTGAGAGAAGCTTTGTAGCTATCGTAAACAAAATCAAAGCCAGAGCAACCAAAACAATCATTTCAATTCCAACAAAAGTACTGAAATTTCCAAATATTCCTGCTCTTACAACATCTACAAGATATGTAAGTGGATTCAGATAAAATGCAGTTGAAAGTGGTTCTGGAGTACCTTCTGCAGGATAAAATGCGGTGCTCACAAATGCAAAAAACAGAAATACAGTATTAATAACAACATTAAATCCTTCACTAGATTGTAGTCTAGTAGATATTATAGATGCAATAGAACCAAAAAGAATAGAGCCTGTAACCGAAGCAAAAACTACAAGCGGTATTGTATAGAAGTTAAATTCAACAGATTTGAAGAAAAGTGGATACCCAACAGCAGTGATAAGAGCTGCACTAATCAAACCAACAATCCCTATTGTGTAAACGTTACTTAAGATATAATGAGCTCTGGTGAATGGTCCAACAAGAATCTGTTCAAACATTCCGTGCCTTCTATCATTCCAAATAATAATTCCTGATATGAGAGTACTATTCATTATGTTAAAGCCTATCATGCCTGAAGCTATGAATGCTGGATAGTCTAGAGATTTGTTTCCAAATGGAACTGAATGAATTAAAGCTGTATATGCAAAACCGGCTACAAAGATATAGATCAAAGGAAAAATGACTTGCCAGATCAAAAATCCCTTATTAAGAGAAATAGTGAGGTTCCTGTTTACTAATCTAATTACCGGATGCATTAGAATTATTCACCACTGTAAGAAATATTTCTTCAAGTGTAGTAGGCATTACAGACAAATCCTCGATTGGAATGTTATTTACATTCAGGATTTGTAGAATTTTTAGTAAAACTTCTTCTGAATCATTTGATCTAATTGTTATGTTAGTTCCAGAATTGAGGTCAATTTCATAATCTTTTATTCCAACTAAAAGACCAGATACGTCTTTTTTTGTTTCTGGTATACGGATTTTGATTGTTTTTTCTCTACCAAATTTATTTTTCAGCTCATCAGGAGTATCTACAGCTATTATCTTACCTTTGTTTATAATTGCAACCTCGTCACACAGATATTCAGCTTCATTTAGTATGTGAGTTGTAAAAAATATTGTAAGACCTTCTTTTACTTTCTTTTTAACAAAATCAAGCAACCCCCGCCTAGCAGACGGATCCAAACCCACTGTAGGTTCATCAAGAAATAAAAGATCCATGTCATGCATGAACTCACGTGCAACTTGCACTCTTCTTCTCTGGCCAATTGAAAGATCATCATTTTTAATATTTCTTATTTCTTGTAAATCAAAAGCAGAAAGAAGTTCCTCTACCCTATCCTTTCTTGTCTTCCTCTCAACGTTCCACATCATACCATACTTTTCCAATGATTTTTCAACACTGAGTGTGGGTTCGTAACTTGGCTGTTGTAAAACAACACCTATCTTCTTTCGTACATCAAGAGGCTGCCGAATAGCATCTATTCCAAGAATGTTAATTGTCCCACTTGTTGGTGCAATTAGGGTTGTAAGAAGTTTGATTGTGGTGGTTTTTCCAGCACCGTTTGGTCCCAAAAAACCAAAAATTCTACCAGAGTTAACAGAAAGATCGATTCCATCAACTGCCATAATAGATCCGTATGATTTGGAAAGTGAATTTGCTACAATACATGACATTAAAGAATATTTTATTCTCCCCCTAATTTAGCTAATGAAATTTTTATTAATACACTCTTTCTAACACACAGTAACTTGTCAGAATTTGAATCTCTCTTAAACAAACTTCTAGAGCAAAAACCTGAACTTTCTAGATCAGATATTCAGGGGATGATTGAGAAAAAGAAGGAAAAGATTGGGGCAGGGTATTTGACAGATCAGGGTGCTCTCTTTCTCATAGCATCAGATCTTGGAGCGTCATTAAACGAACAATTGAAAGTTGAGATGGGTCTTAAAGATCTATACGTGGGTGCAAAAGAAATCACACTTCAAACAAGAGTAATGAATGTCTATCCAGCTAAACAGTTTTCTAGAAAAGATGGTTCACAGTTTCTTCTTAGAACTATGACAGTCTATGATGCAGATTCAAGGGCAAAAGTCAAGTTATGGGATGAAAAAGCAAACCTGCCAGGTATAGAAAACCTAAAGCCTGGGGATCTTGTAAAGATAATCAAAGCCTATGTAAAATCCGACATGACAGGCACTCCCATAATCAACGTAGGTTCCAATTCAAATATAGAAACTGATGAAATGCAAAGCGACATTCCTTCTCTTGATTCAATTACTGAAGATGTTAGTGCAATAAAAGAAAACCAACAAAATCTAGTAGTTTCTGGCATTTTAGATGGCAATGTTAGAGTTTCTGAATTTACAAACTTTAAGGGTCAACCAGGGAAAGCTCTTCATCTACGACTCAAAGGAAAAAATGACACATACACAAGAGTTGTTCTATGGAATGCTGATGAAAAATCTCTTCCAAAAATGATTACACTTGGTGCAAAGACTAGGCTAATTGGAGTTAGAACCAAGATGGGTCAACAGGGATTAGAATTACATGGGGATGAAGGTACAGTGATTGAAATTGAAGGTACAAAAGAAATTCAACCGATAATTGTTAGAGTTTTATCTATTGTAAAAAATGATTCTGGAAATACTCTGATTTTAGGAACACGGCAAGATAAGAAAATATTGAATGTCATAGATTCAGCTGGAGTTTCAAAAGATCTGAAAGTTGGCGATGTAATAGAATGCATGCCAACCAAAGTATATGGCAATTCAGTAACACTTGAAGGAGATTCATTTGTCCGAAAAATTGATGACAACAAAGTACCAACTATTTTAGAATTAAGAACTAAAATCAGAGATCTAAAACCAAGTGATGACATATATTGCATAGAAGCTATCATTCTAAAAAATCCGGAAAGGCGTGAAATCCAAACAAAGAAAGGCGAACTCGTATCTCTATCAGAGATGTTTATTGAAGATGAGACTGGACAAATCTGGTTAAAAGGTTGGAGAAATCAAGCTAGACTATTAGACCAGTTTTCCCAAGGTGAAATAATCACAGTAACAGGTGTAACTGCAAAAGCTGGCTTGGAAGGCAGAACCGAACTCTTTTTGACGCCATTTTCAAGCAGTATAAAGAAGAATTAAGAATCCCAAAAACCTCTAGTTGTGACGTATTGTCTTTCTGCTTCATAGATTTGCTTGTATAATTCTTCTTCACCTACCATGTTTCTTAGAATACGAGCAGCTGTATCAGCACCCACACCATATCCTGAAAGAACAAGAAGTGCTGTCTTTCCAAAGTTTTCCAAGAGAGAAGAAATTTTCCATGCACGTACAAACTTATGATTTTCGTCAGATGTAATTTTTTTACCAGAATGTTTCTTTTGTATTATTTTTGATAGATCATAATCGGAAAAAAATGTGGCAGTTATCTGTCT
>JBGPWD010000168.1:0-2265 GCA_041492015.1 Nitrosopumilaceae archaeon | reverse complement strand
GTCTTCCTTGTCAACATCAAGATCAAGTGTTTCAAGTTTTAAATTTTCTTTTTTTGCAATTTCTTTGATGTTACTTCCTTTCTTTATATCTCGCATCGTAGCATATGTGAAATAACCTTCTCTTGCTAATGCCAGAGAAGTTTCAAAACCAATACCGCTTGAACTGCCTGTTACTATTGCAACTTTTTCCATATTTGCCAATTCATACGGGTGTTAATAATTTGTTTTGTTAATGTCATTATCTAGACTAGTGGCTTATCTCCCTCTACTGGCTCGGAAACCTCTGTTGTTTCACCATCAATAATTCTTTGCAAGATCTCTGCAGCAGCAAGCTTGTGAAGATACTCATTGTTATTTCCACACCTGTAAGAAAATGTGCATCTTGGGCATCCTGACTCACTTTTGCAGGGACATTCTTTTACAATGTGTAAGCTTCGCTCAAACGCTTTTTCTAACCTATCGTATAATGCCTTACTTGCACCATTTCCTCCTATTGCAGAGTCATAGATGAAGACTAGTCCAGATGTGCCAAGTGATATGCCGCCAAGATCTTGTGAGACTCCGCCTGTTATCATGTTACTTCCTTCTATTACAACATGTTCAGTTGCATGATATCCGCTAGCTTCTACATATTCTTCATTTTCAGATTTTCCTATTTCATTGACTGGTTTTGGCGCCTTAAACACAATTCCTTTTGTGACAAAATCAAATTCTAGTGGTTTTTCTAATAATACGCGCTGGCCTTGTGTCACTTCATGACCGATTTCTATATTTACATAACCATAAACTCTTTTTTGTATATGTAATCTGCAAAATTCAACCTCGATTCTATTTGCATTTCTTTTCTCAAAAATTGTTTCTATAGTGGGCCATTCTTCAGTCAACGCTTTTGTATAATACGGATAATCTCTTGGAAGCAATTCAATTTTGGCATTCATCTTTCCAGGATACTCCAACTCTTTTACCTTGTATCTTGTACCAGCTAGAAAATAAGCTGCTGATTGGTGAAGCTCTTCTAGTGCTATTGGAAGATTTCGTTCTCCAACTTTTTTGCCGTTCAAAAAAATGTCAATTGACTTGCCAATTCCCCTAATACTATAATCCTCAAGTAAGGACTTGATCTGCTCATGATTTGGAACATATCTATTCTCAATTAGTACAAGATTGCCAACAGCTACATGTCTTGCAATTACCTATTGTGTTCAGCTAGCTCGTGTTTTGCAATAGGCTTGTCACATGCCATTGCTAATACTTGAAATTCCTCAACAAAGGGATTCTTGGGATCTATGTAGATCTTCTCTATATCTTCAAAATAGTCAGTTGGATGATTTTTGTAATATTGTGATATTGGGTCATTACCAAGAACCAAAAATGCATAACCATTCTGTCCCTTTCTTGCAGCCCTTCCTATTCTCTGAACCAATCTATTGACTGGTATGGTAGATGAGATTACTCCATCTACATTGCCAACGTCTATTCCTAATTCCAGAGTGGGTGTAGCAGAAATTGCCATGAGGGTATCGTTTTTAAAAGAATTTTCAACTGATCTTCTGTAGTTTGCCATCAGTCCTGCCCTGTGTACTTTGATGTCAATTTTTTGCCTTCTTGCTTGCATTGCTAAAAGCTCAGAGTTTAGGTGCGAGTTGTTAAAGACCAACGTCTTGTGTTTTTTTGTTGCAAGTTTTTTCAAAATTTCTATCATCAATGCTCGCTGCGTTCTAAGTGATGGAAACAACATGCTAAAATCTGTCTTTCCTTTTTTTCCAGAACCTGTTACTAATTTCATTTTGACTCCGAATAGCTGTTCACAAAATGATAACGCATTTTCAAGTGTCGCAGAAGAAGCTACAATTTGTAATGTGGGACAGATTCTTTTTAGTCTCTTTATGATATAGTGAACATTAGAACCAAATATTCCAGAATACACGTGAGCTTCGTCAACTACAAGAAATCTTACACTGCTTAATAGTGCAGCAAACCTGCTTCGGTGCCACATGTGATAGTGGAGCACATCAAAATTTGTTATGATGACCTGCGGCGGATTTTCTAAAATTTTCTTTCTGTCAAGCTCTTTTGTATCGCCATCAAATATTTCCACCCTGATGCCAAGTTCATATGCAATCTCCTTTATTTTCGGAAGCTGATCCTTTGAGAGAGATTTGGTAGGATATAAAAAAAGAGCTTGGACGATATTATTTTGTCTCTTTTCAAGAATCTTTTGTAAAACAGGAATGACAAACGCTTCAGTTTTTCCAGAAGCTGTCG
>JBGPWD010000146.1:0-2678 GCA_041492015.1 Nitrosopumilaceae archaeon | reverse complement strand
TTACCAAAATTAATACTGTCTATAACATGGTAGTCGCTAACTTGGATGCCAAAGTAAGCACGAGAGCAACTCAAACATCAGTAAATAATTTGCAGACAACTGCAGATGTGATAAAGGCAAAGACAGATACATTACCATTATCAGGCGGAGACGGTGGCACTGTGAAAAGCGTGACCTTCTATAAAGTAGTTAATGTTTGTAGCATGTTAAACCCACCATGCGATCCTATTCCGATTATTGAATTAATTCCAGCTCAATTAGGAAAGACCTTTTCTGGTCACATTACTATGAGTGCAGACCATCTTAACCCGCTTTTTCGTGTTGTAGTAATGTGTGATGCTCCATTTACGCAAATTCCTATTGGTACTGATACAAACTTTTCATGTCAAAGGCTTTGGTTGGATATTCACAACGATGGAGACACTGACGAATCAACTGACATAAGTGGTGTAGTGCAGTACGTAGAAACTTCCAATGTGTCTACACTGCCTTAAGCAAAAACCAAAAACAACTTTCCAATAAATCATAACGTAGCGAGCCTTACAGGGCCCGAATCTACAGTTATGATTTGAAAAGTTTGAATAAACTATGGTGCATTCTAAATACATGATAAAAATAATCAAGGCAAGTGAGCACTACAAAAACGAGACGGATTGGCTTACTACCTATCATCATTTCTCGTTTGCAGACTATCAGAACCCAGACAAGATGAACTTTGGGCCTCTACGTGTCTTCAATGATGATACCATACAACCAGGAACTGGATTTGACTCTCATTTCCATAAAGATATGGAAATCATAACCTATGTCATAGAAGGTGAGCTAGAACACAAAGATAATCAGGGAAATCATGGAGTGATATATCCTAGTGAAGTTCAAAGAATGACTGCTGGTTCTGGAATAATGCATTCAGAATCCAACCATTCTCAAGAAAAACCACTGAGATTATTGCAAATGTGGGTATTTGCAAATAAAAAAGGACTCACACCGTCATGGGAACAGAAAAAGTTTGCAAAAGAAGAAAGAATAAACAAACTGGTACCTGTAGTTATATCTGAAAACGTCAAAGATGCAAATGCATTACACATACATCAGGATGCTACCTTTTACCTTTCAACCCTAACTCCTCAAAGTCAGGTAGAACATAAGCTAAGCACGGAACGAAAATCATACCTGTTTGTGATAAACGGAGAGATAAAACTCAACGATAACATGATGCAAACAAGAGATGCGGCAATGATAGAGAAAGAAAATAATTTGGTAATCAAAACAGAAAAACCAACCGAACTAATTCTAATTGATCTGCCGGAAAGATACGCCATTAATAAATAAAAAATTTGGACAGGGTAAAAAATGAAGTCAAAAATTAACCAATTTTCTTTACAGTCTGGAGATATCTTGCCTCACGGAGAAAATTTAGTGCCAGTACTTTTGGGAGTCAATGTGATTGTAGGTTCTGCCATACTATTGATTGGTGCTAAGATCAATCCCGAGACAAAAGACGCAGAGATAAAATAAAAAATTGGGTCTAAAATAAGACCAAGTTGCTGAATAAGATATTACATTTTATATCAGCAAAATCTTTGAGGTACAATGTTGTTTCCTAAAATATCAGAACTTCCTCCGGTCACAACTATTTTGATGATTACAAATGGCATCATACTAGCATATGGCATCATTACAGGCACACAAGACCAAATCATAACACAATATGGCTTTGTTCCAAATTATCTCTTTTATGGAAATCATGATTTTGCAGATAACATCACAAGACTATTTTCCTCAATGTTTCTTCATGCCGGAATTACACATATAGTATTCAATCTTTTTGCTTTAGGGTATCTTGGCGGGTTTGCTGAAAAGTCAATTGGCAAGACAAGATATCTTGGGATTTACATTGCTGCAGGAATTTTCGGTGCATTACTTTATGGTATTTTGTATGTTATAATATCAGGAAATGGTTCTAGCGTATTGATAGGTGCATCAGGTGCAATATCTGGCGTCATGGGAATAACAGCAGCGCTTGGCAACATACGAGGATATTACTGGCTTGCAATTCAGATACTGTTTGCCTTTGTTGGTTCCGTAGTTTCTATTCCTATTGCATTTACAGCGCATGTAGGTGGATTTGTTGCAGGATTGTTATTAACAAAATTACTAGTTATTGCAGAAAAGAAAAAAAGGGGCTACTAGTTTGAAAAAAATTTGGTCATAATGGTTATGATTTGTTGGAGAATGGTAAATAGACATCAAAAATGCCTCTATCTTAGACTTTTTTTACGTCAAACACGATTATAATACAAGAGAAATTATGCAATTTAGCAGAATTTCAAGTGCACTCAGAATGTGTAAAATAGATGAGTAAAAGAGGAAAATGCCCAATGACTCCAGACGGAAAACACAAGTGGACGGAAGAAAACAAATTTCAAGATAAATGCATCTACTGTGGCGAGACGATCGAAAAATTAGGTTGGTTTAATCTCGAGTAAAGAGTAAATCTCCCACTTCGTAAAAATACACCACACTAGGTAATGACGTACGTTATGATTTGTTGGAAAGTAGAATTACATCCAAATGCTTTTCAGTCTGCAAACCTCTTTACCTTTATGTCGTTTTCTTGGCTTGTGGTAATTGGCATTTTAATTTCAATAGCGGTGTTTTTGTCTAATGATGTATCT
>JBGPWD010000053.1:0-5529 GCA_041492015.1 Nitrosopumilaceae archaeon | reverse complement strand
AGATATTATGCGATAAAGTTTTCAAGGTAGACGATAAAATTCGTTCTGCAAGAGTAATTAACAATAAAGGAAAGTTGGAGGCAGGAGGAATGAGGGAAGGTCTGAAAGCCCTTGAGGATGCCAAAAAAGATGAGATACTATTCATGGAGCTTTCGCTTCGAGTGCGAATGCGTCACGAGTTCGATGAAGAATTTGGCCCAGTCGAATTTTCGCTTTCTTATCGCGGCAAGGTAATCATATTTAGTTTCCCCATGAGAGATGAGAGGGTTCTTTTGGTATCGGCTGAAAGACAGAGTGATTTGAACAGGGTTCCGTTTGAGATTTTAAAATTATTAAAATAAAATCAATCTAGATATCTGGGTTTATCGGTGTATTACTTGTAGGAATCTTTCAATAGGTTCTTTATTTGAAAACTCTTCTAATTTTTTATTGATTGATTCTATTATTTCATTATGGGAATTTCCATATAGTTTCTTGAGTGTTTCAGATAGATATTCTGGATGTTCATAACAATCAGTCAGATAGCAATGATAGTTTTTGTTTAACATACTAATTACTTTGTCATAAATTGGTTTGCCTATATCAAGAAGAGTTTTTTCTATAGCTAAAATAGTCAGTCCCATGTATACGTCATTATTTTTTGGTAAAGACACAGCCATGTTTTTATTGTTTTACTTAACTTAAGTTTATGTGTTTTATTTTTAGAAAATACTATATAAAAAAAGTTGATTAAGGCCGTTTTTGAGGCTAATTTGATCAAACTTTCAATTTATTCTGACCTAAATTCAACCTGATCACTTTTTGTTCTGGTATTTTCTTGATACTATACATATTTGTCTAAACTTGAAACTGCTGAACAATTTGCAAAACAAAAACATGTAGGAATGACTAGAAATGGTGGTAAGACGCCTTACTTTGAACACCTAAAAGGTGTTGTAGACAGACTCAAAAATCTTGGAATCGCTGATGATGATGTTTTATCTGCAGCATGGTTACATGATATAATAGAAAAAACCAATACAACTTTTGATGACATGGAAAAAAGATTTGACAGCAAAGTTGCAGTTTTGGTTTTAGCATTATCAAAAGACGTGAGCTTGCCAAAAGCAAAACAAGAAGAACAATATGTAAAACAACTAAAGGAAGCTTCGTTTGAGGCAAAGCTTATCAAGCTTTGCGATATCTCGGCAAATCTCAAGGACATAAAGAACGTACACCTGTCTAAGACAAAAAAAGTAAAGACAGTACGAAAGATGCTGCATTATCTCAATGCGATAAAGCCTGAGATTGTCAATAACAAAGATCAGGTTCCTGGAATTGCAAGCTTGATAGAAGGAATCAATGAGACAGTTGTTTTATACGGACAAAGACCAATCAAATTCTAAAGTTTTTTCAGAAATAAAAATCAAAAAATGCTATAGAAATTTAAGTTAAATTGGATTTTAATCAATACCTATAAGCAAACTCTTCCATTAACAATTACACTCAAAATGAAAAACAGTACAAGTTACATCATAATTGCTTCAATCGTAGTCGCAGCTGTTGCAATAGGTGCAGCTGTTTTAATTTCAAATCAACCAAGACAAGATTCTACTCTACCAATAACAAATCAAGCAACTCCAGAAAATATGACTAGTCAAGTCCAGATTCAGGGTCTAAAAAAGTTCAACTCTGTTGATGAACTTCAAAAGTTTCTGCTTGATTCACAGATACAATCTTCTGCACAATATTATGGTGGCCCTGTACACGGAGGACTAGAACAACTAAAACTTGCACGTGCTCAGGTGGGAGCAACAGCTCCAGTACCTTCTATGGCAGTAGGTGCACCAGCACCTGAAGTGCAACAAGGAACCACAACGACTGATGCAGGAACCCAATATTCTACTACAAATGTCCAAGTTGCTGGAATTGACGAGCCTGATTTTCTTAAAAACGATAACAAGTATGCATATGTTTTGTCACAGGACAAGCTTACTATAATTGATGCATATCCTGGCGAGACTGCAAAGATTGTATCAAAAGTTGGCCTTGATGTCAAAGGAGACAATCTCCAGAATATGTTTCTAAACAAAGACAGACTTGTTATCTTTTACAACGATAACACAGAGCACTATGCCATACCAAAATATGATTACATTCCAAACCCAATCTACACTCCTGTTACCCATGCTGTAATACTTGATCTCACTGACAAGGAAAATCCAAAGATTCTCAAAAACTATGAGGTGACTGGCTATTATACCGGAGCAAGAATGATTGGAGACTATGTCTATCTTATTTCAAATTCTTATGTAGATTATATCCATCCAATGCTTCCTATTTTGAGAGGAGCTTCTGGCGTTGCAATTACTCCAGATGTTTACTACTTTAACAATCCAGAGCCAAACTACAACTTTGATACCATTACTTCGTTTAACATATTTTCTGACGAAATAAGCTCAAAGACGTTTATGATGGGTGCAACAGGCACGCTTTATGTTTCCAATGATGCAATTTATCTAACATATCAAAAGTACTATCCATACTATTACGATGAAAGTTACAGCAAGGACAGGTTTTTTAAGACAATCTTGCCGCTTTTGCCAGACGATATACAGGTACAGATAAAGTCAATTGAGGCAGGTAATCTTGACGAATCCCAAAAATGGTCACAGATCTCAGATATTTTACAAAACACTTACAACAAGATGTCAGAAGACGCAAAAAACAAACTCTTTGACAAAATTCAAAATGCAATTACGGAATACGACATCACACTACAACAGGATTACAGAAAGACTGTAATTCAAAAATTTGAAATCAATAATGGAGTGGTAAGCTATACAACAAAAGGCGAGGTTCCAGGATATTTACTAAATCAGTATTCGATGGATGAGTTTGGAAAAAGGTTCCGAGTTGCTACAACCTCCGAATACTTTACATCAAAGGGGGTCACTACCGCAAATAACGTTTACGTTCTAGACGAATCCCTTAACATACTAGGAAGTGTAGAAAAAGTTGCCCCAGAAGAGTCCATCTACTCTGCAAGATTCATGGGCGACAAGCTGTATTTGGTAACGTATCAAAGAATAGACCCGTTCTTTGTAATTGATTTGACAACTGACACCCCCAAAGTCTTGGGTGCACTAAAGATTCCAGGATACTCTAGCTACTTGCATCCATATGATGATACTCATATCATAGGAATAGGAAAGGAGACAAAACAGAATCAATATGGTGGATTACAACCAATTGGAATCAAGATGTCATTATTTGATGTCTCTAATGTTACAAATCCTGTAGTTGTGGATACCTATCTTATTGGCGGGCCAGGAACTGACTCTGAGATTTTAAATGATCCAAAGGCCTTTCTTTTTGACAAGGAAAAAAATGTCCTATCCATTCCTGTCTTCCAGCAGTATTACGGCGGGCCAATTCCAATGGAGGGAGGAAGCAGTTCAGGATCAACAGAAAGTAAAGGAGATGTAGGCATAATGCCACCACGTCCTATTCCACCAAACAACTGGAAGGGCTTTTACATATTTGGAGTGGACCAAGCAAAGGGCTTTAGCTTGAAAGGAATTGTAGAACACTACAACGGCACAAGTTATGACTATTCATATGGAAGCAGATCATTTTACATCGATAATTCCTTGTATACTGTAACATCTGGTCAAATGAAGATAAATGATCTTGAGAATATTAAAAACGAGATAAACAAGATAAAACTTGAAGGTTCCGGGCAGATTATCAAGTATCTGAACTAGAAAATTTCTTCAAAGCTAGTTATATCGGATTTTCCTGTAAACGAGTCAGAGACAGATTGAGCTTCTCTTCTTCTTTTAATATACAAGCTAATCGCCCCAGTAACCATCCCTCCCAAAAGAATAGCACCAGTAACAATCCACGCTAGACTCATAGTGATTTGAACTTCTTTATTGCTTCCCGTGTTAGCCTTTCCTGTTCTTCTTTTGAAATTTTTGTAGGATCATCAGAAGCTAATGCCTTGTTGTAATCTTCCTCAGTGTTTGATTTCATCTTCTTTTTCTCATCAGTCATTGTAGAATAATCAAAACACATCTTAGATTGATATCTCTTTTCATGTCAGTCAATTGTCTAGCCGTAATATTTTTTGATCTTGGAACCACATTTTGGACAGGCATTATTATTGTGATGAAAACCACAGCCAAGGCAGACATATCTGCCTGGCTCTCTAGCTCTGATTGTATCAAAAAATCCTCCACGATTATTTTTTGTGCCAAAAAAAATCATGGTAATGATAAAAATCGCAATAGATGCAATAACAAGAGGAATCAGTATTTTGAAAAGAAATGCAAGCCCTATAAGGACAGGAAGAAAGATTGCAAAAAATTTTATCTTGTCCATGCAATCACCAAAAAACTAGTTTCGTGTTTTTCTATACTAGATAAATTACAAATTTTTAGCTGGTACTTTAGTAACAACATTGTATACGACATCATTGCATTTTAATTTTTATAGATTGATGTAATGATTTGTTAAAGAACCCTTAAAACAAAAACCATCTAGTGTAATTGTGCATCAATTTCTTGTTGGAATACTGAGAAAGGCTGGGCTCCCACAAGTTGAATGTATCCATTTTTGTCATCACCTATGAAAAATGTCGGAGTTCCCGAAACCCCGTAGGTCGTTCCATCTTGAAAGTTTTTGTTTACTGTATCTTGATATTTTGAAGAATCAATACATGAATTAAAATTATTAGAGTCTAGTTTCAAATCCACAGCAAACTGCTTGAATGCATTTGTTGCACTGATGGCATCCAAAGTAGCCCAATCACGCTGGCTTGAAAATAATGTATTATGATACTCCCAGAATTTTCCCTGCTCATTTGCACACTGGGCAGCAAGTGATGCAGCCTTTGCGTTTGGGTGAATATTTTCCAGTGGGAAATCCCGATAAACTAGTTTTACTTTACCTGAATCAATGTAATCTTTTTGTATTTGTGGGAGTGTTTGTAAATAAAATGCTCCACAGAAGGGGCATTGAAAATCAGAAAATTCCACAATGGTCAGTGGTGCATTCTTGTTTCCTTCTACAGGACTATCTCCTAGTGTGACAAAGACTTTTGCATCAGGTTGTGTTGGCTGTGCTTGGGTTGGTTGTAGATTTGTTTGTGGCATTGTCTGAATAGTTTGAACAACATTTTTTGTTTCCTGGCCTCCAAGAACATAGCCGCCAAAAAAAGAAACTGCAATAAGTGATAAAACAATTCCAACAATTAGTTTGTTGTAAGTTGATCTTTTTACATTAATATGATTTGGTTCAGGTTTTTCTTCTGGAATTGGTTTATTTTGGTTATCTTCTGACATTTTAATTTCTTATCCTAAGAATGGTTAATTTATCTTATTACATTCTATTTTAGTTACCTTAACAGAATCGTATCTACTGTAGTTGTATGATGTTCTTTTAGTTTAGTATCTCAAGTTCATTTCTTGAGTAATTTCTTGAAATTTCTTGAGTTCTCGAAAAAAATCGATTCCCTTTGTAGTAATAACATAAACATAGTTTCTT
>JBGPWD010000188.1:0-2063 GCA_041492015.1 Nitrosopumilaceae archaeon | reverse complement strand
TCTATTTACACGGTGAAATTCTAGCATTATAAGCTCCCCATATTATTTTGATTAGACATACTCTTGGACCACAGCAACTGCCGGATTGACTCTTTCTACATAACCACATGTCAAAATTACTTTGTTTTTTTCAGCAAGTTTTAGAAGTTCTTCCCCTTCATGAGAAAGATAGGTCATAGGTTTTTCTACAAAAGTATTTTTCTTTTGTTCTAATAGTGTTTTTGCAATTTTAAAATGTGTAGAAGTTGGTGTACAAACAAAAGCACCATCAAATTTTTCTGAATCTAACAATGTATCCAAAGATGAGTAATGATTTACAGAGTATTTTGTTCCAACTTCTTTTGCTCTGGTTGAATCTGCATCACAAACTGCGCTAAGGGCTCCCAACTGTGACAGAATTCTTGCGTGGTTTTTACCCCATCCTCCAGTTCCTATCTGAACAACTCTCAAATTAGTACACCGAAGTTATCCAGTCGGAGTATTTTTCATTTCTGCCTGTCACTATTTCTGAATAGATCGAATACAATTGTTTTGTTATCTTTCCAGCTTTTCCAATTCCGACCTTTTTACCATCAACAGAAATAATAGGCGTAATTTCTGCAGCAGTGCCTGTAAGAAAAATCTCATCTGCTAAGTAAAGTTCAGTACGGGGAACCTCTCTTTCTATAACTTCGTATTCTATATCTTGGGCAATTTTTATTACAGAATCTTTTGTTATTCCTTCAAGTGCAGATGAACTTGCTGGAGGGGTGATCAATTTATTGTTCCTTACAAGAAATATGTTTTCTCCTGGCGCTTCACTTACACTTCCTAATTGATCTAACATAATTGCTTCATCATATCCATTACGTTTGCATTCCTGCGTTGCCAAAATTGAGTTTAGATAGTTTCCTCCCATTTTAGCTAACGGTGGGGTTGATACGTCGTGAATTCGTCTCCAAGATGATACGCCAGCTTTTATTCCGTTTTTGTTAAATAAATCTCCAAAGGGGAACATTACAACAGCTGTATGTGTAGGAGCATTTTCTGTCACATGCAAGTTTATGCCATATTGACCAACAAAATAAAATGGTCTTATGTAACATGATTGTCTTACTTTATTTTTTTTACATAGATTAATTATAGCATTAGAAATTTCTTTATCTGTAAATTTTAAAGAAATTGAATAAATCCTACCTGAATTTCTGAATCTTTTGATATGATCATCAAGTCTGAAGATGTAAAGATTTTTTGAATTCCAGTATCCACGTAGGCCTTCAAATACAGAAGTTCCATAATGAATTGCATGCGTCATTACAGAAACCTTTGCCTCGTCATCTTTCACGAATTTACCATCAAACCAAGCAAATTTTGGGTTAAAAGATTTCATATAAAACATCGAAGCCGTCTGTAATTAATCTATTTCTACCAGAAACCATTACTTGGAAATTTCATTCCAAGAACTCTGTAGGTATAATCCTTAGCATTTGCATATTTTTTTACAATATCCCAGTCCTCATGGATTATCTTTACCACTTCAGGTGAAACATAATTCTCCCACTCTGTATCTTTTCCAAGTGCTGCCTCGAACATTTTCTGTTTTACAAAAGATGCAGAAGTGGTTTTTCTTGTTCCAACCTTAGGGTTAAGACCATAAAGTTTTAGCACAAATCCCTCAACTTTATCTCCAGTATAAGTAAAATAATCATCTATCAAACCATCTAGAATCTGTTTTTTTATTCTCCAAGAAAATGGTGAAAGAAGAGGTGGCATGTATTTTGCAAAGGGGGCATAAAATGTGTAATTTGATAATACAGAAATGGAATCACCAAATACTGCTTGGAGCATCTTTTTTCGTAATTCAAATCTAAACGGGAAACTTTTACTATTGATCTCTTTGCCTTTATTGATAAATATCACGGGCATGACTCGAACTTCATTTTTTTCTTTTAATTCTTTGATAATCTCTACATGTGCCTTTGTAACAGGATTCAAATGAGCAAGGTAAATTGCAACAGTCAATTGTACCTCCTACAAATAATGTCATATTTCAATGCTTAATGCACTTTTACAAAATGACAAAC
>JBGPWD010000001.1:0-21110 GCA_041492015.1 Nitrosopumilaceae archaeon | reverse complement strand
GTGGGGCAGATTTGTTTAGTTCTGATACAAAGTTTGATTCAGGTACTGGGTGGCCTAGCTTTTGTGAACCCATTAAAAATAACGTGAAAAGTGAGACAGATACAAGCTATGGCATGTCAAGAATAGAGGTAATGTGTAAAAATTGTGGTTCTCACCTTGGTCATGTCTTTGATGATGGTCCAGCACAGACAAACCAGAGATATTGTATAAACTCTGCCTCACTAAAACTTGTAAAGAACTAGGTTATCGGTTTTCTGAAGGTCATTTCAAAGTTACCTGATTATTAATAGTACCGTATGGTACGGTATAACATGTTAACTTGTGAATACTGCCCCAAGCAATTTATTGAGACTGCAAATGGTCTAGTTCAAAAAACATTCCACGAGACACTTCATGATCCAGAAGTAGTTAACAACTAATCCTGGTTCTTTTTTCTTCAAAAGACATCATTAAAAACGAACTTTTTTATCGGCTGACTCTGTTCTATTGTAAAGTGACAAAGCATTCAACTCGTAAAGGATCATCAAATGTTGGAAAAAAAGATTCAAGTTCAGATGTTTTAAAAAAAATGAGTTCTATCTCTGATGCGACAAAGACTTTGGCTACAGAAGTAAAATCCATGTCAAAAATTTTTGCGGAGAATCAAAAGATACTCATTTCGTTAAAAAATATGATAGATGCAGTAGGAACATCATTAGAACAAATTCAACGATATTCAAGACAGGTAAATATCTTAGAAGAAGATACACAGAAATTGTTTACTGGACTAAGCCAAGTAAAAGCTCATTCTAATTTGATAGCCAAAGTAAATGAGCAAACAAGCAAACTTCAAGACCAAGTCAACAAGGTTCATGAAAAACAAGAATCGATGCCTGATACTAACAAATTAATACAAAGTGTTGCTGACAGCCTGGATTCAATTCGTAACAACACAAAAATGATAATGAATGTAGCTGAAAAAACAGAAAAAATTAGAGAGGAAATTAAACGGGTAGCAACAAAAACAGAAAATGTTTCACATCTGGAAGAAAACATTGCAAATCTAAAGGTAAACATAGATTCGGTGGCTTCAAAAACAGAGCCTCTTCTCAATTTGAGTTCAGATATTAGGGATGTAGGAATAGAGCTGGGTTCACTTGTTCGAAAGACAGATTCTCTTGCTGCCCTAGGAGGAGACATTAAAAATGTAGGAATAGAATTTGTTAATTTTAGAGAGAACATACTTGGAAAGACAAAGCAAATAGATCAAAAAATGGCAGACCTGGCAGAAATGTTAAATCGTAACGTAGTATCGACCTCAGAATTTCATAAAAAGAGCAATGAAATTTACCAAGAACTACAAGAGATTCGCCATATCACCCACAAGACCTCCCAAAATACTTCACGGGAAGTAATAGGACTATTACGCCTATCTGAGTTCCAGTCAAATGTCCGTATGCATTCAGAGTCAAAATATGGAACTCTAGATGATCTTGAAAAGATGATTACTCAGACAGTAGACATGGTAAATCTATTTGATAGACTTTCTATTGAAGCTGAAAAGAAGATGCCATTGCCACAAGAAGTAAAACAATGGGCCGTGGCAAAAATACTTGATTGTGCAGACAGATGGGAGGTTAGATTTACTGATGTGTTTAGACTTTTAATTACTCAGCTAGGCTCTGATCTTGTAAAAGAATCTCTTAGAATAGACCAAGTCAGGGATTTGTTTGGAATTCGTGCAGTTGATGAAGTAAGAAACGAGCTTAATATCCAATAAAAAAAATCTTTAAACTTCGTCAGACATTTCATAGGATTTTAGGCGTTCTTTCTTTCGTTTAATTACCGCAAAAATTCCTATTATTGCACCAATCCATACAGAACTAAATACAATGTTAGATATACTTACATACATGTATGGAATTGCATCCATTAAATTAGTGAAAATTGTTTGAGCTTGAAAATGTACGTTAAACATTCCAGTATGGAAGGCTGCGCTGTCTTGTGATGAAGTAGAAATCTTGTCTACAGTAGATATCATGGTGTCAAGGTCTTTTTGAATTAAACCAAAATCTGTTGAATCAGTTGGGAATATCCAAACAGGGTTACCTTCTTTTGGTAATAGTACTTTAACGGTTCTAAGATCTGTTATGATCTGTTGTGTATCAGAGGTTGCCTGGATTCTGGACAAAATTCCCCTTGATTCCTCTAGAGGGTAAACAGAATTCTTGTATCCGTCAAATGCAACTATTACTCCAAATATGATAAACCCGATAATTCCAACCACTGCAAGTTTGTAATATCCATTTGCCATTTTCTCTACCTTTGAAACCTTGTGTGGTTTTTGTAATTTGCTCTTTTTAAATGTTGAATGCGATATGCTAAGGTAAGAAATGTAGAAGAAGCCTAACGCTTGAATACCAAGTATAGGTACAAATACTGGGTTGTTTGAAAAAATGGCTATAAAGATTGCAATGACACCATAAATGCCAAAAAATATCTCAAGCAAGATAGTTTTTGTAAATGGCAGGTTGTAGGCCTTGTCTCTCCAGTCATCTGTCTTGTTGACAATACCATATTTTGGAGTACGTAGAAATTCGTTTTTGTTTCCAAACAAGGCATCAAAGACAGCAACAGTATTGTTTACTGACATGCCAGCAGTATAAATTATAAGATAAAGATATGCCAATGCTTTTGATTTCCAGCTGCTTCCCCACAAGTCACGAATTATCATAAGGTATCCTAGTGGCCCTATAGCAAAATATGCTGCAATTGTAAGTAACGGGAGTGTACTAACAAGGTAGATGTTAATTTTTGCTGCTAAAAGTATAGGCATTATAAGAAATTGTATTAGCATAAGAGGATGAACTATGTGTCTTGTCAGTTGGACAAACGCTTGAATTTTTGTGTCAATTGGAATTTTTTTAATTATAATATCTCCTAGTAATTTAATTGCACATTGCATGGAACCTTTTGCCCATCTGAACTGTTGTCTTTTTGCAGCATTCATCTGTACTGGAAGCTCTGCGTCCACAACAATTCCTGGTAAAAAGACACACTTCCATCCCTTCATTTGAGCCCTGTAGCTTAGATCCAAATCCTCCACAAGTGTAGCAGTGTGCCATCCCCCCGCATCATCAATACATTCTTTTTTCCAAATTCCTGCAGTACCGTTGAAATTCATAAAAAGATGTGAGTTGCTCTTTGCATTTTGTTCTATGAGAAAATGAAAATCTAAGCTTAGTGCCTGTGCTTTTGTGAGTGCAGAGTATGCCTCGTTTACATGACCCCATCGACATTGAACAAATCCTATTTCAGGCTTGCAAAAATATGGAATTGCTTTTTTCAAAAACCAAGAAGGCGGGATAAAATCAGCATCAAATATTGCTACAAAATTTCCCTTAACATACTTCATTGCGTTTCGAAGTGCGCCAGCTTTGTACCCATTTCGTTTTTCTCTACGCATATGAGATATATCAAATCCCTTCTTTTGATAATCTACAACAAGGTTTTCTAAAATGTCACAAGTATCATCATCAGAGTCATCCAGTATTTGAATGCACATCTTTTCTTTTGGATAATCCATAGCACATACTGCATTAACAAGTCTTGCCGCGACATATCTCTCATTGTAAATTGGCAATTGGATTGTAACGGTTGGTGGATCAACTAGCTCCGCTCTTTGTGATTTGTGTTTTTGTTTTGAAAGAAAAACAAGATAATAGAAATTGCAAGTATAGAACGTTATTAAAATGGCGATTCCTATGAACACACTAAACAGAAATTCTGTTAATGGGTTTGGAAAGGATTGTGGTAACATAAACCCTAGTCTTAGAAACTAAAAATTGTATTTATAGTTGTATTGATAGTAGGAAAAGATTCTGGTTATCCTTTCTTGAATATCTTAATTGCTTGCACTGGACAGACGTTCTCACATGCAAGACAGAAAATACAATCTGGTTCTCTTGCCATTAATGGTTTCTTCTCAGAGGATGAATTCCCTGGAAATTCGGCCCATTCGTACACCTTTACTGGGCATGCATCAATGCAAGCTCCATCTCCAATACAAATATCAAAATCAACGGAGACAACCTCCCCCCAGATTCCTAATACTTCATTGCCCTTTCGTGGACCAAAGATCTTGATTTTATTACCGCTGGAAGTTGCGGTAAATGTCTCACTTATCTTTAGCTTGGTCTTGAAATCTACATCAATTGGGCCTGGCTTTGCACCACTTCTAGTCTCCACCTCTGCTTCTACTTGTGCAGCTTGTTGTCCTGGTGGTGGTGAAGCTGGTTTTGGTTTTGGTTTTGCGTTTGGAACAATTTGTGCAAGAGGAGTCATCTCTTCCAGTTCCTTCAAAGCCTCTTCTTGAGAAACTTTCTTTGTTTTTACCAAGTGTTCTACCATCCTATCTGCAAGAACAGTATTACGTAGAATAGTGTCGATAATCATTTTTGCATTAGCGTCTGCTTTTTTCCTATAGTCTTTGACCCACAGGGTGTCACCATATTTTTCAACTGGATAAATTTGATATATCATGTCTACAACCTCACCTGTAACAACTTCGACTTGTACCTGTAGCTCAGTTTGCTTGTAACCTGACGCATCAGGGTCTGGCATGTTCACTTCTTTCCAATAGTAAGTTGCATAGATCCTGTCAGCAAATGCATCCATCACAAATGTTTTCTTGAGACCATTTACAATTGAATCAATTTCATATTGATCTTCTAGTTTTATTGGGAGCCTGTAAAGACCAAGTTTATAGCTGTGTAATGGATAGATGCCTCGTTTAGCAGTAGTAGATTGTACTGTGTAGACTTTGTCTTTTAACAGAAGAGACATCTATCGATATTATTTGTAAAAGTCTTTAAAAATGCTTCCTAGTAATCTGGACATGTTTCTTCCCGGATCTTCCTGTATCGCTGTTCCATTTCTTGTGCAAATGACAGCACTTTTTCAAAAGTATGATCCTTTTTTGGAAAGAACCAACGGATACCTACCTTATGACCTATCCCGTCCATATCGTAGATCATGCCTTTTTCTGCCTCTACATTGTATTTTTCATCAATTGATCGTTCCTGCACTGTAAGACCACCCTTTGTCTTGTCCTCCATTATAATGGAATCATCACCGTCTCTTATGAAATAGAAAATTCCTTTCTTTAGTAATGGAAGGTCTTGGCTCAATTCTTATTTTTCAACTGGGTTTCCAATCATGTTACCCCATTCAGTCCAAGAACCATCATAGTTTCTTACTTGGGGATATCCTAGTAGATATTTGAGAACAAACCACGAATGGGAAGATCTCTCTCCAATCCTACAATAACATATTACATCTTTGTCTGGCGTTATACCCTTTGACTCGTAGATCTGTTTTAGATCATTTACAGATTTAAAAGTACCATCTGCGTCGTTGACTGCAGTTGCCCAAGGAATATTGTTTGCTTTAGGAATATGTCCACCTCTTTGTGCATGCTCCATTGGGTATTCTGGTGGAGCAGTTATTTCACCTGTGAACTCTTTTGGAGATCGCACATCAACTAAGACAGTGTCCTGTCTATCAATTGCTCTTCTAACATCAAACAAATATGCTCGCAGTCCCTCGTCTGGTGGAAGTGAAATATATTTTGTTTTTTGAATTTGTGATTCGTCTTTAGTGTAGGGTTTCTTTTCTAGTTCCCATTTTTTTCTACCACCATTCATCAGTTTGACATTTTTGTGGCCGTAATACTTGAAAATCCAAAACACAAAGGCTGCAAACCAATTGTTAAAATCACCATATAAAATAACTTCTGATTCAGGTGTAATGCTGTTTCTTGACATCAAGTCTTCAAATTGAGCTTTGCTGATGATGTCTCTTCTGATTGGATCGTTGATATCACGTTTCCACCAAATTAAGCTGGCATCTTGTATGTGGCCTTGTTTGTATGCGTTTTCTGGATCATAGTCCACCTCTACAATTCTAATCGCGTTATTTGAGATATTTTTTGAAACCCATTCGGTATCTGTTAAAACATTTGGATTTGCGTAGCTCATTTTCTTTCAAAACTGATTACAATGAGAGACCCTTATATTTTATCCCCATCAGATGCTTTTTAAGTCAAAGTAGAATACTACTTTCCGCTTGAATCTTAACAGAGTAGCTGTAGTAAGTAAGTTTGGTTCAAAAGAAGCTGAGGATGCTGCCAAAAAAGTAGCAAAAAAACTGCTAGCAAAAAAATCTGAAGTTTTTACTATTTCTCCTGTGGAAATACAAGGTGCAAAAAAAGTAAGCGATTTAGAAGAATTAAAGAATACGAAGCTTGACCTGACGATAACTCTTGGTGGTGATGGTACCACTTTACGTACCTTTAGATATTTAGAAAACGAAGTTCCAAATTTAGCGATAAATGTGGGTGGAAACAGAGGTATACTATCTGAAATAACTATGCCAGAGATTGATACCGCCATAGATCAAATACTTTCAGACAACATTCTTCTTGACAGGCGAACAAGAGTGGTTGCTTCATGCAAAGGCCAAGAATTTCCACCTGCCTTAAATGAGATCTTCATAAACAGACAAAATCTAACAAAGACTTCACTTTTTGAAATTAGGTTTCAAAATGATACTGTTACGCAAAAAATGGATGGAGTAATAATTGCAACACCTAGTGGTTCTACCGGACATTCTTATTCACTAGGTGGTCCAATATTACACGAAAGTTTGGATGTTTTGATAATTACACCTGTTGCACCAGTAAACAAATTACCATCACTAGTTGTTCCAGATGAAAAAATTGAGATAATTAGTTCGCATGATTCTAATATCATCATGGATGCACAAGTGATAAAACCAGCAAGATATGATGATGTCATTACAATCAGAAAATACAAAAAGCAAGCAGTATTTGTAAGGCTAAAAAAGCGTGGCCTAAGACAGATGAGCAAGCTTGGTTTCTAGAGTTTTAGATGCAAGTGCTTTTTACGCTGGCATCCCTTTTGCCTCACAAGAAAAAAGCTATACAACGTCTGTTGTTTTTGATGAGATAAAGCACATCAAAAAAAATCATGATGTGTTAAAGATCCTTGTTGAAACTAAGAGACTTGAGATTCTCAACCCAAATCAAGAATGTATTACCAAAGTATTGTCAAGCACAAAAGAAATTGGAGATTTTCAAAATCTCTCCAAAGGCGATATTTCAGTTATTGCTCTTTGTTTACAACTTGGTGGAGAACTAGTTACAGATGATTTTGCAATATCAAACACAGCCAAACATCTAAACCTCAAAGTCATTCCTATTATGACCAAAGGTATTAGCAATGTGAAAGATTGGGTTTATTTTTGTTCAGGATGTGAAAAAACCTTTTCAAAAATAACTCAGTGCCCTATTTGTGGAAACAAACTTAGTCGTAAATCAGGCCACGAGAATCAAGGATAACAATATCAGGATCGTTGATATGCTCAGCAAGCCAAGTATGTGAAACAATCATGTCATTAGTTAGAAGCAGATTTGAGATATTTGAATGGTATGTTAAATATCGTGTAATGTTTTTTGGTCTACTTTTTTCTTGAATTTGCTTTCAGTGTCAAGCATTTTTCTTATTTTAAGAGATCTTGATTCTCCCATTCCTTTTATTTTTGAAAGCTCGGTATAGGACGCCTTTAGTGTATTGGTTGGGGAACCGAATCTTTCAAGCATACGGGCTGCTAATTTTTCTCCCACCCCTGGGAGACTGCAAAGTACAGACAGTTGCTGTTTTTGTAAATCGTCTGATTTTTTTATTTTTTTCAAAAATGGTCCTTTTTTGGTTTCCTGCCTAGTGCACATCGATATCAAAAGCTTGGCAGTATGTGATGCGTTTGGTGTTGGAATGATTGGAATTTTAAAATCTAGAACTATTGATGAAATTGCACCATAGAAAACAAGTGGGTTTTCAGCAAGATCTTCAATTTGATCGACATTACCCTCCATCAAAATGACAGGATGCTCATAGTGTTCTTTTAGTCTGCTACATTGATCAAATAATCTTCCGTCAAAAACAGAGGAGATAAAATCTTGAATGCTTTTTCTTTCCACTACGGTTTCTGGAGCCACAATATAATCGCCTACTGTTAGATTTGTCAGTTCAATGTTCACTCCAACTGCTCTCAAAAGATCAGGGATTCCGCTTTTTTTCTCCCTCTCATCAATTATCATCCGTAGGTCATTTATCTTCATTATAGAGCATTTACAGAGTTTGTTAATATTTTATTTGGAAGTGTCTGTTTTTGGTTGGGTTTCAGCTGGTCGGCTCAGCATTTCCTTTATCTTGGTTTCTGCTTCCTTGAGATTTTCTTTGACACGCGCCTCTTGTTTTGTTAATACTGTAATGCGAGTGTTTGCAAGCTCCTTTTTTTCTTCAAGTTCTGCGATAAGATTTACTTTAGTTGATTTAATCAGTATTGAACCTGCATTTTTGAATACAGCGTCATTATCTCCGGCTTTTTTTAGAATTTCAAGTGCTCTTTCAGTCTCAAGTTGTTCCATTTCGAGGTGTTGTTTTTGAACCATGATTGATTGAAGGTTTTGTTGTAGTTGTTGCAATCTTCCGACTTGTTCTTGTAACCATGGTGGAATTTGTTGCTCGCCAGAAGACATGCTTGATTCACGAAATGAATTGCTTATATTTTTACCGATTCTATGGAATCATAGCTTACCTGAACTAGACGCAAAGTTGAATTCAAGTTTGCACGCAAATGTGATAGTTCTTGTGCATCAATTAAGATTATAATTTTTTTATCAAAAAACATTGTTGTTTTTGTTGGAGTTTTAGAGGAGAATTTGTTATCTGTTTGAATCGAATCAAAAATGGATTTTGTTTTTTCTTTAGCGAAAATTTCTATTTTGGCATTAAACTTTGACGTCATATGCCATTCCAGCTATTTTAAATCCACATTTTTTGCAGGCCCAAATCCCTACTGCTACGCGTCCAAACTTGGCAGAACCGCATTCGACACATTTTCGTTTTGCTTTCAAAAGTCTGTGGACTGCAGTGAATTTTTTGCGTGGTTTTAAACCATACTTTGCGCCAAGTCCCTTTAATGAAGAGCTTTTACTTTTAGTCATTTTACATCAGTTTCTCAAGTTGCTTCCTTATTTTTGTTCCCACAGGAAGGGCAATCTCTGAGCATCTTACAACCTGTTCAAAAGTAAAGCCATCACTTCCTCCCTTCTGAATTGCGCAAATGTTTCCCTCACTGTTTGTTGTTATTGTCAATCTTGCATCCATGCAAGCTTCCTCGTCTGAGTTTGGGTCTACTACAATATATTCTCCAATTCTTGCCATGGTGACAGATACTGGAATTGTTTTTATAGGTGGTTTTGAAGTTATGCCTTCTACACGAACTGGAAGCTCATCTTTGATTTCATATTTTGGGACAGTGCATGACAAAAGAGCTGCAACAGAAGCATATGAACATGCATCAAAAAGATTTCCGTCTGCATCTGTTACACTATTATCGATAAAAATTCCTATAACAGATTTGTTTTCAATAAGGACCAGTTGGTGTAGGTCAAGCATCTCAGTCTCTCTGATTCCTCTATCAACAACTCTTGCAAGCTCTATTACTTCTTCATTAGGAGGACCAGGCTCTGCGTTAGGATCTGCAAGTGGAAGAATTTCTGCAGTACATATCAGTATTCCTTTATCACCAAGATCTGGAAATGGTTTATCTGGTTGAATCTTTACTCCTGTGACAATCTCGGTATCTCCAAGTCTTACTCTTGCAGAACCGTTTGCCTTTGGAATTACTCCGACATCAATTGAAAGAGGTCGTTGATCTTCAAGACCTCTGCCATCGAGTCTTTTTCCTTCTTTTAAAAGTTCTAAGATTCGATCTCGTTTTAGTTGTGCAAGTATAACAGAGTTAGCCATTTCTACGGAGTCCCATTTCCAAAGTACTTTTCCATTAGTGCTTTTCTTTGTATTTCATAAACTTGTTTGCAGCCACTGATTCCAGTTTGAATACATTTTTGATACTCAGATGGAGACAAGATTCCATCAAGCTGCATTAGAGTAATTTTTCCAAGGTTTGGCATATATGCTATTGGCATATCAGCCTGTCCTTCCTGGTCTTCTTCATTGTTAATATCCAAAACTATTTGATCAGCTACTTTTCCTGCAGCACATGCAGAAACTAGATCATGCATTGGTATTCCTGCGTCTGCTAGCGCAACAGATGCAGCATCTAATGCTGCACATCTAGTACCGCCATCAGCCTGAAGTACTTCAATATAGACATCTACCACTGTTCTAGGAAAGTCTTTTAATATTACAGCTGGTTGCAATGCCTCCTTGATGACTTTGGAGATCTCGATCTCTCTTCTTGAAGGGGCTGGGTTTTTTCTTTCAGTAACAGAAAATGGAGACATGTGGTATCTGCAACGCAAAATTCCAGAGTCTTGGTTTGCCATATGTTTTGGATGTACATCCCTTGGTCCAAAAACGCCTGCAAGAATTTTGTTTTTACCAAACTCTATGTATGCGGAACCATCTGCCTTTTTTAAAACTCCTACTTTGATAGATATATTTCTTAATTGATCTACTTTTCTTCCGTCACATCTAATACCATTTTCATTCATTAATTGTGTCATTATTATCACCAAGTTCAACCCCAAGCATGGATTTGACTCTTTCAGTCAAGTTCGGCATGTGTGCCTGGGCATCAACCATTTTGATTGCTTCAATTGCCTTTAATAATCCATCTGGATCTTCAGATGAAACAACTATCCATCCATTTTGTCCAATTGTAATCATTGCTTTTGTAGCCATCTCAATTGTTTGAATCATAGAGCCACGTTTCCCAATTAATCTAGGAACCTTACTTGGAGTAATTTCTATTAGTTCCCCTGATTCAATTTTTCCAAGGTCTCTATCCTGTACAGTAAGCAATGGATCTCGCGATCTATCAAAATTAGCAACTCTTGCTGCAACCAAGTCTCCCTTGTCAAGTCTTTCTTTGAGTTCGTCCTTGGTTGGAGAATAGTCTCTTCCAAAAACATCTTGAGCTGGCAAAAATCCTACAAAACACGAGTTAATATCAAATTCCCATGACAGTGAGGAGTGACCAATCACTTTGCCTATAATCAAGTCATTTGTTTTTGGCATGTAAATTCCAGTTAGTGGAATGACTCGAACAGCATTCTCATAAATTTCAGAAATCCCTACACTAGTAGAAATAATTCGATCTCCTTCTTGGTAGACATTTTGCTCTGGTCTGAATGGACCAGTTGTTATAACGTCGCCAGGAATTACATACCTTCTTTTTGTTTCCATCATTTTGCGACCTCAACAGAAGCAGAACCTTTTGTTATTGATCCCAATCTATCTATCACGTTTGCTCTTGCTGCAGCCGGTATATCTAGTATTACTTTAAGAGAACCATTTGCTTGCCATTCTTCTTTTTTTAAAGACCCTACAGATTTTAAAACCGAATAAGATTGTGCTGCAAATTGTGCCGGTACTAAAATTTCAAGAAGCATGTTTTCTGACTTTAGAGGAATGATGGATCTTAATTGTTCAACAATGTCTTTTGTTTGTTCATCAACATTTTTGAAGGGATCAACGGAAACTCTTGCGTCATCCATAGCTTGCTCTATTCTAAGTGGCGGATGGGGAAGATGAGACCTAGGATCAACAAAGTTTTTGGCAATAAATTCTACAATTTGTTTACGTTTTTCAGAGACCATCTTTCGCCTTTGATCCGTTGTTAGGTTAAGATCACCTTTTTGAAGAATTATAGTGGCAATTGCTGTCGGATCTGTTGTCTTGAATGCTTTCATCAATTTTTCAGTTGATGCACGTGTTCCTTTGTTAGAATCTGAATAAATCTCCTCAGAGACTAGTATTGTGGAAATGTCCTTCTTTTTTCCTAGCTTAAATTCAAGAGCAGGGTCTGGCTTGACAAGAAGCTCGAATTTTTCTCCCTCAACTGCAAATCTGACTACAGTTGGTTTATCCATAATTGTGATATTCAACTTTGGTATTTATCCCTACGGAAAAACTCGCTAGATTTTTATTTGGACTAACGGCCTTTTCACTAAGACTTGACTTCTTTAGAGATCATTGAACAAAGTGAACGAAAGATTGTTGTTAAACTAAAGAATGTACCCTTACAGTATGCTAACGCATTAAGAAGGATTTGCCTTACAGGAATACCTGTTTTTGCCATCGATGATGTAGTAATAATTGAGAATTCTTCCGTTCTTGCAGACGAAGGCATTGCCCATAGGCTTGCAATGATTCCATTGAGAACAGACATGACAAGGTTTATTGAACCATCAAACTGTGATTGCCACAGCGAGGTTGGTTGTTCTCGTTGCAGAGTCATGTTAATGATTGATTCTGGTGCTACTGACACCACAAGAACCATTACATCAGCTGAGCTTACTTCTGAAGATGATGTTGTCAAGCCAGTTAGCGACAAAATTCCAATTATCGAACTTGCACCAGGTCAAAAGGTAAAACTTGAGGCATATGCAAGACTAGGAAGGGGTACTGAACATGCAAAGTGGAACTCTGCAACAGTTTCTGTTTTGACAGAAACTGAAAACCCCCATGATCACATCTTAACTATAGAATCAATAGGCGCACTGACCCCAGGCCAGATAGTAACGGGCGGAGTCGAAGAGCTTGCAAAAAGGCTAGATGTCTTCAAACAAGTAATTTCTACCCTTGGCTGAGCATGTATTATATTTGGGTAAAAAAAGGCAATATTACAAATGACAAATCAACTTGTTATACAAATGGTAAGGGAGCTCAAAGGGGCATCAAAGAAAAATAATGCTCCCATATGGTCAAGACTGGCAGAACTTGCACTCAAGCCATCTTCTGCTAGAAGAACAATCAATATTGGTCAGATAGATAAATTTGTCAAAGACAATGATGTAATAGTTGTTCCAGGCAAAGTACTTGGAACAGGAAACATTTCACACAAAATAACACTTTGTTCATTTTCCATGTCTACCACTGGTGCAAAAAAAGTGTTGCAGTCTGGTGGAAAGATTCTCAGCTTTTCAGAACTAATAAAAAGTCACCCAACAGGAAAAGGAGTAGTAATAATTGGCTAAACAAGAAACACAAACAAAGACTGAATCCAAGTCTTCTCAGAACATAATTGTTGATGGTACCAACATGATTGCTGGAAGACTTTGCTCACATGTAGCAAAACTCTTGATTGAAGGAAATCGGGTATCTATTGTAAACACTGAGAATGTCATGCTAAGTGGTCACAGAGATACCATTATAAGATCATACAGAAAATTTCTAGAGATTGCAAGTATTAACAATCCTAAATTTGGTCCGTTTCACCCAAGAAGACCAGACACCATGATAACAAAGATGGTAAGAGGTATGCTTCCAAAAAAGCCCTCAGGGAAAACTGCATTCAAAAGACTGCGAGCATACTTGGGTGTACCAGATGAGCTTAGATCAAAGGCAAAGACCCAGTTTGAAGATTCAAAGATTAGAAAAGCTTCGCCGTATTATACAAGTATGGGAGATCTTGGAAGAATGGTAGGATGGCATGAATAATGGTTACTAGGATAGAAAGCTATTTTGCATCAAGAAAATCTGCAAGAGCTCACGTACACATTGCAAAAGGAGTGGGCAGAGTTAGAATAAACAACGTTCCAGTAGAGATGATTCAACAAGAAACTGCAAGAGAAGTGATGCTTGCACCACTAGAGGTTGCAGGGGATTTGAGGGATAAAATTGATCTTTTTGTTAGAGTAAGTGGCGGTGGTTTCATGGGACAAGCATATGCAACTTCAGTAGCAATGTCAAGAGCAATGACAGGCTGGACAAAATCAAAGAAAGAGCCAAAGGATCATCCATTTACAAAAACAATCCGTGAGGATCTCAAAAAACGTATAACTGATTTTGATAAACATCTTCTAAGCGGAGACGACAGGCGAAAAGAGCCCAAGAAATTTGGTGGACCTAGCGCCAGAAGAAGAAAGCAAAAGTCATACAGATAAGATTTGAAAGCTGTAATTTTGGCCGGCGGACGGGGAACAAGGGGTAAGCCATTCACAGATTATTTTCCAAAGGCCATGATTCCAATAGAGGGAAAACCTCTAATCGATCATATAGTAAGCTATGTCTCCTCTTTTGGTTTTATAGATGAGATAATCATTCTTGCAGACTATAACGGAATTGGCAGTCAGATAAAAGGATATTTTGAGAACAGAGCAACCAAGAAAAAAATAAGATTTATCCAAGACTCTCAAAGTGGCACTGGAGGCGATCTTGTACACTTGTCAAATCTTTTAGGAAAAAATTCTGAATTTCTGTTATGGTTTTCAGACAATCTTACTCCCATCGACCTTGGAAAGATGTTCAAGTTCTATAAACAAAAGAAAAGCATTGCATGTATTGCCACAAGAAGATACAGAAAAGAAGAGACCGGTTATGCAGTAGTAAAAGATGGATTGATTTTGGGGTTTAAAGAAAAACCAGTTATAAAATTACAAATGGCAGAGTGTCTTGGAATATACGTACTTGCAACAAAAATTTTAAAGTTAATAAAATCTAAACAAAAAAGACAAAGAAATATCAATTTGTCATATGATATTTTACAAGGACTGTCAAAGAGTAAAACAATTAGTGCTTTTGATATAGAAAAAACGCCGTGGATAGATATCGAGTCCCCAACAAAAATAGAAAGAAATCAGGACTTTGTAAAAGGTATTATCAAAAAAATGAAAGCCTAGAGTTGGCTTTAGACTTTTCATATTGAGTTATTTTATCTTCATATTGTAAAGTAACAGCAATATCATCTAGTCCCTCAAGTAGAGTTTTTTTTCTGTGACTTTCTATTTCAAAAGGGATTGTTATACTATCAGTAGTTATTGTTTGGTTTTGTAAATCAACTTCTATCTCAGATGGGTTTTTGAATAATTTTTCTATGCTTTGAGAGTCAAGTTTTATTGGTAAAATTCCATTTTTGAAGCAGTTGTTGTAAAATATATCTGCAAATGATGAAGAAATGACTACCCTGAATCCATAATCAAGCAAAGCCCACGCTGCATGTTCTCTGCTAGAACCACATCCAAAGTTGTCTCTTGTGAGTAAAATCTTTGAATCACAGTACTTGGGATTATTTAAGACAAAGTCTTCTCTTGGTTTTTCTCCGTTTTCAAACCTCCAATCATAAAAAAGATATTGGCCAAATCCTGTTTTTTGAACTAGTTTTAAGAATTGTTTTGGAATGATTTGATCAGTATCTACATTTACCTTATCAAGTGGTGTAGCAATGCTTTTAATTTTTTTAAATGGTTCCATACTAGTGCAAATCCAATTCTCTTACATCAACAAAGTGTCCTGCCAAGGCAGCGGCTGAGGCCATAACAGGACTGACAAGATGAGTTCTTCCACCTGCACCTTGTCTTCCCTCAAAGTTTCTATTTGATGTGCTTGCACATCTTTCACCTGAAGCCAAAATGTCTGGGTTCATCCCAAGACACATGCTGCAACCTGATTCTCTCCATTCAAATCCTGCATCCTTGAAAATTTTATCCAAACCCAATTGCTCAGCCTGTTTTTTTACAAGTTGTGAACCTGGAACAACCATAGCACGTAATTTGGGTGATATCTTTTTGCCTTTTATCACCCGTGATGCTTCAATCAAATCTTCTAATCTGGAATTTGTACAAGAACCAATGAAGATTCGATCAAGAGAAATATCTGTCATTTTTGTGCCAGGCTTGAGGCCCATGTATTGTAATGCTTTGATTGCTGCCTTTTCTTCATCTGGGTTTCCTTTGGCATATTCATCTGGAAATGGGACAGTACCTGTCACATCAGTTGTCATTGCAGGATTTGTTCCCCACGATACTTGGGGAGATATATTATCAACATGTAGTGTAAAGCTTTTATCAAAATGTGCTCCTGAATCACTTTTTAGATTTTCACGCCAATAATTTACAAACTCATCATAATTTTTTGGAATATATTTTCTTCCCCTTAGATACTCGAATGTTTTTTCGTCAGGAGCAATAAGGCCAGCCCTTGCACCTGCTTCAATAGACATGTTACAAATTGTCATTCTTTGCTCCATGGTAAGATCCAATATTGTATCTCCTCTATACTCTATTACGGTGCCAGTTCCACCAGCGGTTCCTATTTGTTTTATTATAGAAAGTATGATGTCCTTTGCAGTAATAGCATGAGAGTTTTTTCTCTTGCCTTCTACTTTGATTTCAAAAGTTTTTGGTTTTTCCATCCAGATACACTGAGTTGCCAGGACATGTTCTACATCACTTGTTCCTATTCCAAAAGCCAATGCACCAAAAGCTCCATGTGTAGATGTATGGCTGTCTCCACAAACAATCGTAGTACCAGGCAATGTAATACCAAGCTCGGGACCAATCACATGTACTATTCCTTGATTTGGGCTGTGAATATCAAATAATTCAATTCCAAAATCTTTGCAGTTTTTTTCTAATACTTGGATTTGCCTTGCAGAGATTTGATCTACAATTGGTAATGACCTGTCATTTGTTGGAACATTGTGATCCATGGTAGCAAATGTAAAGTCTGGTCGTCTCACCTTTCGTTTATTCATTCGCAATCCATCAAAAGCCTGAGGAGAGGTAACTTCATGAACAAGATGCCTGTCTATATAAAGTAGGGAATGCCCATCGTCTTGTTGTATCACAACATGAGAATCCCAAATCTTCTCAAATAGTGTTCTTGACATGTACAGAGATTCTCTGTAGATGCAAGATATAATGGTATAAAAAAATTCTTTTGAATGGGACTAGTTTATAGATTCACATTCAAACTTTGAATTTTTCTTATTATTTCATCATGGTTTCCATTCGCTTCTGTAGATAAGATAAGCAAACCATCATCCAAGAAAAGTGTGATTAGTTTTACTTTTTCTTTTGAGGTAATTATCCAATTTGTCTTGCCAAGACTACAATCAAACATATTTTCCATGCTTGCTTTGACTGAGGCTTGATAGTGGGCCATGTTATCCAACTCCTCATCAAGTAAAGGGGCTTTGTTTGCACTTCTCACAAATGATTGTAATTTACGATTTTTTATTTTGCCCACAAACCTAATAGAATTGTCCAGCTTCAAAATTTCTGTTAATTTAGCAGTATCTGAATTTATGTAATTTTGGGTCAATTATCTTCTGCATCTCAAAATCCTCCATAAATAGTATCTCCCGATCTTTTTGATCGTTATTCAAGTTTCATTATTAGTAATTTAATGTTGGTTCACAGTAAAACTTCTTGGTTCTCAGTCATCAAAACAAGATAATGCAGTAAAATTTGAAACTAGCTATGGTTTGTAATTAAACAATCCACCAGCAGCAACAATTTTTCCAATTAATTCTGGGAAAGGCTTCATTGGATAGGTCTTGTTTTTGGTTAGATTTTTTATCTCGTTTTTTACAGTTTCAATTTCAAGCACATCGCCTTGTGAAATATCCTTGTATGCATCTTCATCAATTTCGATTGGCAACAAAAATGCGCCATCTACAGCATTTCGGTAAAATATTCTGGCAAATGACAAAGCCAAGACTGCCTTTATTCCTGAATACGAAAGTGCAATTGGAGCATGTTCTCTTGATGAACCACACCCAAAGTTACGTCCTGTAACTATGAAATCGCCTTCCTTTACTTTGGAATGAAAGTCCGTGTCCAAGCCCTCCATTGCGTGTTTTGCAAGTTCTTTGTAATCGTGAATCTTAAGATATGGACCTGGAAGGATTACATCTGTGTCAATGTTATCTCTTTCGTACTTTATTACAGAACCCTTCATTTCAAATCCCTCGGATCAGTTATCTTACCAGTGACAGCAGATGCTGCGGCAACTAGTGGTGATGCAAGATATGTTTTTGATTCTATGTGACCCATTCTTCCTGGAAAGTTACGATTTGTAGTACTGATACATACCTCGTCTTTTGCTAAAACTCCCATGTGCGCTCCACAACAGGCACCACAAGTCGGTGGACCAACAACTACTCCAGCATCCATAAAAATTTTAAGAAGTCCTTCATCCATTGCCTTTTTGAAAATTGAAATTGCAGCTGGCAAAATTTCGGTTCTAATCTTTACTTGTCTTCCTTTGAGAATACTTGCTACTGCTCTCAAGTCCTCAAGCTTGGCACCAGTACAAGAACCGATGTATGCCTTGTCTAACTCAATTGAGGACAAATCCCTTGCAGCTGAAATATTTTCTGGGGAGAATGGTTTTGCAACGGTTGGTTCAAGTTCAGATGCTTCGTATTCGTATATCTTTTCATACTGTGCATCTTGGTCTCCGTGAACCTCGTTGTATTTTGTTGCACCTCTAGCAGCTAGATAATCTCTAAGTTTTTGATCTGGCTCTATGATTCCGCTTTTTGCTCCAGCTTCTGTTGTCATGTTTGTTAGAGTAAGTCGTTCTTCAACTGACATTTCAGAAATTCCACTGCCTCCAAACTGCATTGTCTTGTATGCAGCACCATCGTTACCAATATCTCCAATAATTTTTAGGATGAAATCTTTTGCCATTACATGGCTTGGTAACTTGCCGTTTAGCTTAAAGTATAGTGTAGGTGGTATCTTGAACCAGATCTTTCCATTTAATAGAACATAGGCAACATCTGTATGACCTAGTCCTGCTGCAAATGCTCCAAGGGCTCCTGTGGTATTAGTATGAGAGTCGCCTCCGACGTAGACCTCACCTGGTAAGACCAATGCCTCTTCGTGTGATAATGTATGACAAATCCCGTACTGACCCATTCCATACTTGAAGTGTTTTTGAATTCCAAACTGTTTTGTGAAATTGGTAAGAAGTACAATATTTTGAGCTGATATTTTATCAGCAGAAGGGACAAAGTGATCTTCTGCAACCCATACTTTGGATGGATCCCAAAGCTTTTCTATCTTCATGCCTTGTTTTTTCAATTTTTCAAATACGGCTATCACTCCGGGACCAGAAACGTCATGAATCATTACTTTATCTACGTTAACAAAAACGACATCGTCAGGAGCTAGACTCGTCCTTCCAGATGCTCGGGCAAGTATCTTTTCTGTTATGTTCATTACCATTTGAAAAATGTGGGCTTTTTTGAAATTAAAAGGTTTGCAGAAGAAAATGGTAAAACAGACCTTTAGGCACCAGGTTTTGTTTCTTGCAAATTCCAGCAATTTTTGCAGATATATCCCTTGATATCCCATTCTTTTTTTGGGCTATAACTGATAAAACCAAGTTTTGCACCACACATACTACAAAATTTTTTTGATTCATTATCTGATTTTTCTTTTTCATCAAAACAAGACTTGCAAAGCCAACCTTTTAGTTCCCATTCTTTTCTTGGTTTCCACAAGCTAAATGATCCCGGTCTTGCACCACACAGAACACATTTGTTTTCATCATTCTTCTCATAATGCTCTTTCATTACATCCACATAACAATCCGCGCATAGTGGACCCTCAACATTCCAGTCACGCTTTGGTTTATGTTTATGAAAAATACCTTTCTTGCAAACAGTGCAAAATTCTTCTTTTTTACTAAATAATCCCATCACAATAAACTGATTCTATGTTAAAAAAGGATTATTCCATCATGGCCCATCCGCGTGCCACAAGCTTTGCTACATTTTCTGGTTTTACACAAGCAGGAGAGCTGTCTTTTGATTTTATTATTAGATGAAAATTGTCTTTACATTTGATATTCTTTGAATCAATTCCTGATTTGAATTGCTTGAGTGGAGACAAGACATCGGATTTTGAGATTACAAAAGTAGCAACATAATCTGAAAAAGATATCTTTTTACCACTTGTTGGGTAGGGTTCAATTTTTACTACTTGGATTGAATATCCATCAAAAACTTGAATTGCTAGATCTTTGTCACCATCTCTGCTTGTTAAACTGAAATCGTCAAGGGCTTTATTATTTTTAATGATGTTGACAAAAATCTTGACTTCACCTTGCCATATGCATGTTACATCATATGGACACCTAGAATCTGCAGTCACATTCAAAAATTTTACCTTGATGCTATCTGATTCCAAGGAGGTTGTTTGATTGACTTTGAGCTGAAATTGTGCTCCCTTAATACTTGGAACTGATTCTTTTGTATCTGCAAACGCATGTGGTGAAATTATTGTAATTGTTATACAAGTAATGATACCTATTGAAAGATATAGAATTTTCATTAGATGCTAGTTATCTTTTTTGATGGTTTAAAAAACTGACGTAGGTTTGATGATGACCTTGTACACTGATAATTTATGAGTAAGACTAATCTACGATCATTTTTTGCAAAAAACATGCATAACTTCAATCGTGGAGAAAGAGTGCGCATAGCAGGATCAGAAAATGATTCTAAAAAAATTTACATCATTAAAGATATTAAAAAAATCAGAAAGGGCGGGTTTTTGTATCTGTTAAAATCACTTGAGAAAAAATCTGTTTTACGCCTATACTATGAAGATGAAGAATCGGTTCTTGAAAGGATTACTAAATTCTTTTATGTGTAAGACATTACAGAACGCTAAAAAGTACAGGGTTTGAAATTACATCCATGTCTCTTTCTGTTTATCCCATAAAGTCAGAGGTAAAAACTGAAGAATTTGATCTCTTCGAGTCCTTGATTAGTTCCTTGGAAAGATCGCAGATAACCCTAGAAACTGGAGATGTAATTGTGATATCAAGCAAATTTGTTGCAAATTCCCAAGGCAGAGTGATTGATTATGATCAAGTTGTTCCGTCTGAAGAATCCCAATTACTTGGTAAAAAATTTCAAATCAATCCCAAGATTGCAGAAATCATTCTTCGAGAATCTGACACTATATTTGGCGGAGTGCCTGGGTTTGTGATTACATCTGCAGATAATATAATGGCCCCAAACGCAGGAATTGACAAATCAAATGCACAAAAGGGGAAGATAGTTTTGTATCCTATAGATGCATATCTAGTTGCAGAACAATTACGACGAAAAATTTTCTTGAAATATTTCATTCATGTTGGAATCATAATAGCTGACAGTAGACTAATGCCAGCAAGAGTTGGCACAACAGGTGTTGCCATTGCATGTGCAGGAATTGAACCAGTTTCTGATATAAGAGGTCAAAAGGATCTTTTTGGAAATCCGCTCAAAGTTACATT
>JBGPWD010000059.1:0-5061 GCA_041492015.1 Nitrosopumilaceae archaeon | reverse complement strand
TGTTAGTTATAGAGAAGAGAAAATGGTGGACCGAGGGGGATTTGAACCCCCGACATCCGCGTTGCGAACGCGGCATCACTACCACTAGACTACCGGCCCTTTTGTTATCAAGATTGGTATCTGTTTTTATTCATTTACTCTCAAAGAATAATACTAGGATTCTAAAGAAAATCACTGATGACTTTTGATACGGTAATTACTGATTCACATGTAATTCTGCCAAGTGGAATGGTGGAAAAAAACATCGTAATTGATGATGGTAAGATTGTTGATTTTACAACTGAAGTTCCACAATGTGATGTAAGAATCAACGCTAGGAGTTTGGTATCAATACCAGGTGTAATAGATCCACATGTACATTATGGTGTTTATTCGCCAATAGAAAAAGCTGCAACTACAGAATCTCGAGTAGCTGCTATTGGAGGAATTACTACAATGATGCGTATGTTGAGATTGGGGGGTTCATACAAAAAGCTTCTTGATTCACACCTTTTAGAAAGCTCGACTTCGCATTATATTGATTATACAATTCATGCATCTATACTTCAGAAAAATCAAATCGAAGAAATGGAATTTTGTGTAAAAAAAGGAGTTAACTCATTTAAGATTTACATGAACCTTGGTCAAGATGTAGATCATGTCTATATGGATATGACTCCTGGAACAAATTCCTTACATGAAGAAAAAGTGGAAATGAGTTCAGACATGATCGAAAAAATAGTTTCAACTGCCACATCACTCAAATGTCCTGTTTTGGTTCATGCTGAAGATTATCAAATGTGTTCATGTGGCATAAGAGAAGCAAAAGAAAAAAAGAAAGACGGACTTGGAGCGTGGTCGGAGAGCAGATCAGTTGAATCTGAGATCAAATCTATTAGAACTATTTCCAGAATTGCTCGTAAAGCAGGGGGTGTTTTGTACTTTGTCCATATTGGATCACAAGGAGCTATGAATGCTATAAGAGATGAAAAAAAAAATGGTACAAAAATTTTTGTTGAAACATGTCCTCATTATCTAACACTATCATACGAATCGCAAAAAGGATATCTTGCAAAAGTAATGCCACCAGTTAGAACATCAAAGGATGTAGATGCAATATGGAAAGAAATCCAATTAGGTGCTGTTGATTCCATAGGAACAGATCATGTTGCAAACAGACTAAATCTTAAACTGGCAGGAAATACTGTATGGGATGCACTTGCTGGATTTCCTGGAATAGGAACTATGTTACCCATCTTGATTAGTGAGGGTGTAAACAAAGGTAGAATGACATTAGAACAACTTGTTTCCCTTACAAGCCTGAATACAGCAAAAATATTTGGGATGTTTCCAAAAAAAGGAAGCCTTCAAAATGGTTCTGATGCTGATATTACTATTATTGACTTGAAAAAAGAGAACAAAGTTTCAAGCCAACTTCTTGATGGCTTTTCAGATTATACCGTATATGAGGGTTGGAATCTGAAGGGATGGCCTGTTAAAACATTGGTAAGAGGAGAAATTGTGGCAGAAGACTTTGAAATAATAGGTAAACCCGGTTATGGAAAATTTGTTACAAGACCCGTTTTAAGTTAAAACATCAAATTTTCCGTTCTCTTTTGCTTTGTATATTATATCTGGTTTGTTAAAGAGTCCGACTTCTATAACGCCTGGAATTTCTATGATCTTTATAGCTAGTTCTTTTGGTTTTGATATCTCACCAAAATCACAGTCCAAAATTACATTTCCATTTTCCGTTACAAAAGGATATCCTCTTTCTATGACTCGCAAGTTTGGTTTTCCGCCATATTTTTGAAGCTGTTTTGCTGCAATATTTCTTGCAAATGGATGTACCTCTACTGGAACGCTTCTGTTTAATTTTTTAACAAATTTTGATTCGTCAGCTATGATGATGACTTTATTTGCAGTATTGATTAGAATTTTTTCGCGTAATAGTGCTCCGCCTCCTCCCTTTATCATATTTTTATTTTCATCAATTTGATCTGCACCATCAAAAACTATATCTATGTGCTCTATTTGATCTGCTTCGATTATTGGTATCCCTCCTTTTTCCGCTTCTATCTTGATCTGTAAAGAGGTAGGGATTGCCTTGATCTTAATTTTATTTTCTTTTAGGTATGAACCAAGTAATCTAACAATCACGGTGGCAGCTCTTCCACTACCAAGTCCCAAAACATAGTTGTCTTTTACCATCTTTAATGCATCACTTGACAATGCCCTAAAGGCATCATCCAATGTCACTTATTCTACCTCTACTTGTTCTAGCTTTGAGAGTGCCTTCATTATTTCATTTTTAATTTTATCGATATCTTTATCGTCTTCTTCCAGTTTTTCTTCTTCTGGAATCTTTAAAGCTGCAGGAATCTGAATTTTTTTCTCAATTAGTGCTTGTAAATTCTCAGAATGAGAAGTTTCTGTGGTCAAGTTTGGAATCTCTAAAACAGGTTTTGGCATTTCATTCATTGGTTGAATTTCAGTTTGTTTTGACTGTTCTGTCTGCACAATGGGGTTAACTGTTCCTTGTTTTGGTGTAGCAACAGCTGGCTTTATAAATTCTAATGGGAATTCTGATATTTTATTTGGAATCTCTGTAAGTGTTGTTATTTCCACTGATTTGTGGTTAGCTGGAATTGGAATTTCAATGAATGGTTTTGTGCCATACTCATCATTTGATTTTTGAACATCAATTTTAGTTTCAATTTTCTTTATTTGTGGTTTTTCAGGAACGATTTCTCTTATTAGTTCAGGTTGTTTTGTTTGAGGTACAGGAATGGTAGAAATTGTAATTTTGGAAGAAATTTCATTTAGTCTTTTATCCAACTGTGATAATTTTTGATCCATTAATGTTATCAGTCCGTCTCCAAGGGGACCAAGATCAGGATGTTTACTGGCCGCCTCAAGTTTTTCGATCTTGGTTATCACAAGACCAAGCTGGTGTTGGTATCTAAGTAACAGTTTATCACGATGTATTTTTGAAAGTTCAGGTTCCTGTTGATATAATCTTGATATGGTTTTTGTAAGAATTTCTTTTTCTATTTTAAGAGATTGAATTTGGTTTTTAATACTTGTATTTGTTCCAAGAACTTGCTTGTTATTTTTCCGCTTTGGAATTTTGTCCATAGCAACAGCGGTACAGGCTCCTGCAACAGAACCCAAAACAAGAACTAACTCTTCCATTTAGGTATACCATTTGATCCACGTGTACTTTCTTATTCTTGCCTCTGGATATCCACAACTAGCGCAACGCTTGTGACGAGCATGAAATGCGTTTTTTCCACATCTCCTACATCTAATATGGGGGTGCTTTCTTGTGTAGCCACCCATTGAGGTTGTTCCTTTTGTCATTATACGATCACTTTGGTGGTGGAGAGATAATTACCACATTGTCTCCACGGACAACTATGGTTCCAAGACTTTTTGACTCGCCTTCTAAAGGGATCTCTTCTGAAGAGTCGAGTAGCAGGTTCATGTGTTGATCAAAGCCATGCAAATTTCCCCTAATTACTTTGCCGCCCTTTAGTTTGATAAGAACGACCTTGTTTAGGCTTTCATCCAATACTTTTACTGCCATGTCTACTGACATTTATTTCACTTATTACCCACTGTATCGAGGGTATATATTAAAATTTCATTGGTGTAATTTTGGGGTTTTATCAGTAAGGCAAGTTTGACTCATTTTTAGAAGACCTTGTATAATTTCTGATAAGATCATTTTACCGTCTTTTGCAGTTGCTTTAGTGGGATCCCCCCATACGCCATTTTTTGTCACCATCAAAAATGATTTAGCCGCAAGTTTATTCAATCTGTTTTTTTGTTTTTCAGAATATTTGTCAATATTAAACCCTTTACGTGCTTTTTTCATTTCGACTTTTTTTGATATTGCAAGCATTAATGATGTTTCAACAAAACCTGCATGATCGAATTTTCTCTTCATAAAATGCCAGTAGGAAAATACAAAAACCCGCACTTTTCCTCCTGAAATTTTACTCATTATTTCAGGAATTTTGTTTAAAGCTGATTGATTGCCATGATGACCATTAAGTATTATCATATTGTTGATTCTATTTTTTGATAAAGAAACACATAACTCAATTAAAAATTTTTGTAATGTAGATTTTGTTATACTCAGATTAAAAAGTGGATGATGTTCAAACGAAACACCATAATTTATTGTAGGCAGAAGCAAAAAGCCCATCTTTTCTGAAACACGTCTTGAAATCTCAGATACTATATCCGAGTCAGTAGAAACTGGTAGATGTGGACCATGTTGTTCAATTGAGCCAACTGGAATGAGAGCAACACGTCTTGTAGTTTTAATTAATTTGCTAAGAGAGGGATCCGAAAGATCTTTAACTTCAATCATCTGGATCGCTTGGGTTTGATATGGACTTTTCCCCAGTATACTTCCAGTCTTCCTTCTAGGTACATTTTTACTGCTTCCAAAAGTGTTTTTGCTTCAATTTTTTGTCCTTTTGTTTTTAGAGATTCTACAGTTTCATCTGAATCTATTGCAAACGCATCTTGAAAAATTATTGGACCTTGATCCAAATCTTCTGTTACATAATGTGCAGTACAACCAACTATCTTTGCACCACGCTCATATGCTTGCATGTACGCAAAAGCACCTGGAAATGCTGGCAAAAGAGATGGATGTATGTTGATGATTCTATTGGGATATCTCCATACAAAGTTTGGTGACAAAATCCTCATGTATCTTGCCAAAACTATCAAATCAATATCATATTGCTTTGTTATGGCAAGAATTTTTTTTTCAGCTTTTGACTGATCAATATCTTTAACAAGCACAAATGGAATCTTTGTCTTTTTTGCAAGAGGAGCAAGTGTATTTTCGGTACCGATGATTACTATAATTTCACCTTTTAATTGATTTTTTGCTCTAGCTTCAAGAATGGCCTGAAGACAATGAGATTCTTTAGTTACAAGTATTGCCACTCTTTTTCTAATGGTAGATTCATGATGTACATTTACTTCCATCCGTAAATTTTTTGCTAGTTGTTCAACTTCCTGATCAAATTTTTTTATGTTAATTTTTTGTGTAAATGA
>JBGPWD010000185.1:0-2092 GCA_041492015.1 Nitrosopumilaceae archaeon | reverse complement strand
TTTACTATTCTAGCTTTGGTATAGTTTAGTTTGAGTTTTTTTTGCATCTTTGTTGTAGCATCATAAAGTCCTACCATCTTGAATTTCTTTGAACCATAATCAATGGATTTGGTAAGATACATCAAGCCACCACATTCCGCATAGATTGGCATTCCAGACTCTGCAAGAGTTTTGATGTTTTTTTGCATCCTAGAGTTTTTCTCAAGTGCACTACCTATCACTTCAGGAAAGCCACCGCCAATGTAGATTCCATCACAATCAGGGACCTTCAAGTCAGAGACAGGACTGAAAAACACTATCTTGGCTCCTTCTTTTTTTAGGGCATCTAAATTGTCCTGATAGTAAAAATTGAAAGATTCGTCAAGTGCTACAGCAATTGTGGTTTTCTGTCTTGGGTTTTTTTCTTTAGGGATGGAATCAAAGGATGTAACTTTATTTCCTATCTGAATTATTTTACCAATATCAATAAAATCAGACATTGTTTTTGCTATCTTTGATATCTTTGATTGAAGTTGTTTTTGCTCAGAAACTGGAATCAATCCAAGGTGTCTTGATTCCATGATAAAATCAGGATTGCGTGGAATCACACCAACAATAGGAATATTCAATGAAGAAAGTGCCTGTCTACATAGATTCTCATGTTTTTTGCTACCAATCTTGTTTAGAATAAAGCCAGAAATCCTAGAATTTTTATGAAATTTCACAAACCCAAGTGCGATAGCTGCAATTGAACGTGCAGTCTTGCTTGCATCCAAGACAAGAATTACAGGAGTTTTTAAAATAGATGCCACATGGTGTGTACTTGAATAGTTCGAGTCGCCAGAAAATCCATCATAATACCCCATTACACCCTCAATTACAGTAAAGTCTGATTCAGAATTTTTTACAAAACTTTTAACAATTCCAGTTGTGCCCATAAGCCACGGGTCCAAGTTTCGCGCAGGTTTACCAGATACAGAACTAAGATAGCTGGGATCTATAAAATCAGGCCCTACCTTGAAGGATTGTGTAGAATGTCCCTTCTTTTTGATTCCATATATTATTGCACATGTAATTGAGGTCTTGCCAACACCGCTTGTAGTTCCAGCAAGCATAATCCTTGGTATTTTCAATTCTCAACAATATTACTGAATTTTATTTAAATGGATGTTTACTGTTCAGACCTTATACTTTTTATCATATCAAATAGCTGCCTAACAGCTAATTTTGGATGGTGTGTTGCAAGCTTGACCAAGTTACCCATACTAAAATCAGCTTTTACAAAATCCAAAAATTCTTCTGCAGAAAGCTCTTTGATTATTTCAATTTCCTTGTCCCATTCTTCATCTGAGAGACCAAGCCATCTGCTTTGCACTTTAACTGCTGCTTTTATCTTAGATCCTATTGCCTTTTTCCAATTTTCTTCGTATGGTTTTAGGGATTCCTTTGATGTGTCATTTTTTAGAACTGCTTCTGCACCTACCTGACCTGCTACTCTGCCAAACTCTATTGCATATCTGATTCCTTCCAAGACAAGTGGGTTTGCCTGCCCAGCTGCATCACCAACAAGTATGAGGTTATCTGCTATGGTGGTATGAGCCAGTCCTTCATTTGGAATTAATCCATAATGAAATTCTATTGGAACAATTCTGCCCAAGTTTCCTATCGGTCCTGGCTTTTTATCAATTAGCTCAAGCAATCTTTGAGTTGGATCAACTTGTGATTCTGGTTTTCCAACACCAACACCAATTCTTATTTTGTTTTTTCCCAATGGAAAGATCCAAGCATAACCAGCTGGAGAATATTGTTGCCCAACCATAAGATACCATGTTTCTGGATCAATGGTATCAACATATGCTTCAAACTCTGCACCGACACCAAATCTTTTCCATTGTGATACAGTACCAGTATTTTTTCCAATTACAGAATAAAATCCACTTGCGTCTATTACAAGTTTTGAGTGAAAAACAAGATCATCTTTTATGGATGTCGCCTTGACTCCTGCTAACTTTCCATTCTCCTCAAGTATGTTGGTCACATTGGTTCTAACAAAAATGTCTGCACCAGCACTCGCTGCTTGATATGCAAGAAACTGATAAGTTCTTCTTACATC
>JBGPWD010000162.1:0-2319 GCA_041492015.1 Nitrosopumilaceae archaeon | reverse complement strand
TGATCAAAGCAAGGTCTTTGTCCCAAAGGCAAGAGATGTGGAAAGACTCTTGACAACACAAGAGATTCCAAAAGAATTGGATAGCGCACTAGGAGGACATGACAGCAAAACATTGCTTGTTTGTATGATGGGAAATACTTCGCTTATGGTTGCTCAAGAGCTTGCAAAAAAGGGAATGATATCCGAAAGTTTGAATGGCGGAATTAACGCACTTTCTCAAGGCAAAGGCAAACACATTTCTGAATTGATACAAATAGCTAGAGAATGATACGTTCTGGAAAGTTTTTCACATTCCCCAACACAACTCTATCTCAAACATACCACTAAGAAACGAATTTCAAGATAAATATTAACAAGTACATCATACCAAAACAGCATGGGAGAAATGAGAGGAACTTGCATCGTATGTGAATTTCAAGTGAGGGGAAACAATACAGAAGAATTAGATATCAATTTCACGTCGCATTTTGAAAATACTGGTCATGAGGCCTATTTTTTTATGGATGGAAACACCAGAATAGAAAGAAGCGTTTCATGATACCAAAACACTTTCCAACAAATCAAAAATAATATCATTCCATTTTATTCTGACCTACAAAATCCCGCATCAATGCCAGAATAAATGACAAGGTTCGAATGTTTTCCTGGGTATAGCTAAAATGCTTGAATCTTAGATTCTCATCTAGTGTGATTGCCTTGTTCCAAATCTTGTGCATCTCAGGCCTCTCAACTGTCCATACGGAGTTTTGTGTAGTGATGTGAATTCTACCGCCCAAATACTTTGCTTGAAATTCGTTTGTCTGTGATAGTGACTTGAATTGTTTTGTCTCGGAAAGCCCCTTTACTAGTATGTCCCAAAGCTCTTCAAATTTCAACTATATCCCAATACTGTTCAACTTTCATTTATTGCCTTCTTACCTAGTGCAATCAAGAACATGGTCTCTTTGTTTGTTGCATGTGGGGAGAAAAAATCAGTTACCATGTCATCATAAAAGGTAAGACCAGTAGCTCCAATATTCAAAGCATATGCAGCAAGATACATTTTGCCACCAGTTATTGCGGCATCAAGCTGTGCAATACGGTAACCACGATTTCCAAAACTCTCCAAAACCTTTTGAAGATTTACCATGAAGAAAATTGTTACGCTCGCATCGCGAGGTAAATCCTGGCCTAATCCCAAATTTCCAGAAGCCTCTCTAAAATCCCCAGCACGTAACAATTGCAGGGAATCTTTTTCCTTTACATAATGGTATGATCCTGATGGTAGTCCATCAACCATATTTACAATAAGATACAAGTCGTTGAGGGTATCATATTTGGAAAGAAAATCTGCATCAATACCATTTGTTGATCTTTTGAGAATTGTAGATAACTGTTCGAAACTTATTGAATCACGAGAAAATGCACGTGTAGAACCGCGCCTGAGAATGACTTTTTCAATACCATCATTTGTAAGAGTTCCAGTTCCCAGAGGAACCAAACCTGTTACATTATGTTGAAGCTTGACAAAATGTTTTCTCCAAGATTTTACTTCGGTATTATCACAAAGTGAAGATGCGTCATGCATGGAATTGATTTCAGGATAATCTACATCGCTATCAGAAATTACAGATTCAACATTGATTGGCATAATAGGAGGTGATTTTGGTATTGGTTTTTCTGTACATCCTATTGGTAGTATGGCAAGTGATGCTTCCTTGGTGTGATCCAAACCAAGTAAATTATTTATGGTATGATCAACAAAACCAGAAATTAACCTTGATGAAATTTTATGTGCTGATATGATTGATAACGTATTAGAAATAATAGTACCACAATCCCAAAACGCATGACGATATTCTCTTGCTTGATATTTTATGGAATTTCTGGAAAAAACATCAGTAAAAATCAACGTAACCGGGGCTTGCTTGACAAACTCTTCATCTGCGGTGGCATCAACTAGAACATGTCTGAAATCCCCCTTTCGTAGAATGTTTAATTTTAGTTCCTTTGGGTCAAAATGATATACTCCTGCATCAAGCCCTGGAATATCAGAACAAACAACATAGATCTCTATGTGGTATAACGCTCCAGTGCACGAAGCGGCCCGAAATTCAAATTCGCCCATAGGTGGGGGAAATTTTATCGTTCTAGTAATTCCGCCTGAAAAGTAGAGTATTCTTGTTAGTATGTTTAGGTCAGGAATCATATCCACTTTGGAATCATAAATATTTGAAATTGCATCAAGGGCAGAAATTCCGATGGGTTTTTTGTCTAAAGACAGGCTGATTTTTGAAATATTCTTGTAAATCTTGTATGGCGTAGGTCGCATTCCAGCAT
>JBGPWD010000104.1:0-3403 GCA_041492015.1 Nitrosopumilaceae archaeon | reverse complement strand
TTGATCATCAATTGGTGCTAACATAAATTCATGTGATTTGAGTGCAGGAATGGCTTCTATCTGATCAGAAACATAAACGGCAAGTGAAGATTTTATGGATTCTACTTCTCTACAGTCTACAGTTATCATACCTGTAAATTCAAAGCATGTTATTTTTGAATTTTTAGGGCAGCAGAGGAACAATCTGTAACAATTTTACGAATTTGGTCCTCTGGGGCTGGTCACAAAAATTATTTGTATGAGAATTGGAGATGTCTTTTTAAGTCTTAACGACGAATAAATGGTAATGAGTGCGCAAAAAGAAAAAGCAGAGGAATATTTGATATTTGACCAAAAATGTACCCTGCTTTTGCAAGAAGATGAAATTAGATTTGCCGGTTTCATAAACTCAATGGGTAGACTTGTTGCGGGCGGTTTTAAAGAAGGGATTATACCTCTTGAGGATGAAGCCGAAAGACAAAAAATGTACATGGAACTTGCACTGCGAGTTTCAATGAGAAAAGATTTTGATTACAGCCTAGGTCCAGTCAAATACACTGCTTCACGTAGACAAAAAGCTGTTGTGATAAGTTTTCCAATAAATTCTAATGTCTTGTTAATCTCTACGGAACCTACTGTAGATATAGACAAATTAGCAAATAAAATCATGAAAACAATCGGTTTAAAATAAACCTCACTTTAGTTTTATGATTTAATCGAAAGCACTTTTTCTGCATCTTTTTCTCCATCAGTTATCAACTGCTTTATAGTTGCAAGTGAAAAATCAGCATCTTCAAATAGAAAATGAATTTTCTCCTTTCGTTCTACTCGTATTATCTCTTTTATCACGGCACCACGTTCCACAGCTAATTTGTGATATTGAGGTTCTATTTTTTTAAATTTCTCTTTAGTTACGCCATCAAGTTTTCCAGAATCAAAAAGTTCGATTAAGACATCGTGCATTTGTTTTAATAACTCTAAATACTGGGTGATGTTTTTTGATACTCTTACTGCTTGGTCTGTCTTAGCTGTAAACATGATGTCCCTTGCTCTGTGCCATGCCTCGATCATATTTTTTGGGATTTCTTCTTGGTTATGGGGGAAAAGATCAACGACATAGATTTTTTTGCTACATGTTGGTGAAGCATGTATTACCTCAGCTAAAGGAGTGTTGCTCAATAAAGTTCCATCCCATAGATACTTGCCATTGATCTTAGTCCAGGATATACCGTAGAATGGATATCCTGTACCTGCAATAATATGATCAGCATTAATGTTATCATACTTGCTATCAAATATGGAGGGCTTGCCACTCTGTATGTCTGTAGAACTGATAATCAATCTTGGCCTAGAAGGATTTTTTAGACTTTTAAAATCAACAAACTCCTCTAATGTCTTTTTTAGCGGTGTAATATCATAGAGATATGGCCACATGTTAAAGAAATTAAATGAATTTGGTACAAACCATACTGGAAGAAATGCTTTGGGGTTTCCCCACATTGCCGCATACATTGATGATGCATAGGCTCTTTCTTTTTCAGGTAAAAACGGAGAAGTGATAGTTTCTGCTAAATTCAACCAAAAATCTTCTAAGGTTTTTGCAGGTTCATCGCTCTTAGAGCCAGCTATTATGGCTGCATTTATTCCTCCAATGGATGTGCCTGCAATCACGTCGAACTTTATTCCATGTTTATCCAATGTTTTGTACACTCCGCATTCATAAGCCCCAAGAGAACCACCGCCCTGTAATACAAGCACCGTTTCAAAACTCAAATTTTTACCGTCATGTGTTGGTAACTTTTGCATTAATAGTACTGTTATTGAAAAATATTTAAAGTATTGAATTATTTGCATTATACTAAAAATCAATGTAACATTCTAATACAATAGTAGGAATTGATTTTGTTATGACAGTAAAAACAATCAATCCTGCTACTGAGGAAGTTATTGCTGAATATGAAATCATAAGTAAGGAAAAGATTAGTGAATCTGTAAAAAAATCAAGAGCTGCGTTTAGTGAATGGAAGAAGGATATCAAAAAAAGAGCTGCGTTTGTACATACTTTAGCTGATGAATTAAGGAAAAACAAAACTGATCTTGCTCGTATGGCAACAAAAGAGATGGGAAAACCGATCAAAGAAGCACTTTCTGAAGTGGAAAAATGTGCATGGGCAATGGAATTTTATGGTGACAATGGAGAAATTTTCTTAACTCCTGAAATTGTTAACACTGACGCAAGAAAGAGCTTTTTGTCATTTGAACCAATTGGAATAATAGGAAGTATAATGCCATGGAACTTTCCTTATTGGCAAGCACTACGATTTGCAGCGCCATCTTTGATGGCAGGAAATACCATAGTTCTCAAACCTGCTAGTGCAACAATGCAATGTGGTATTGAAATAGAGCACATCTTTAGAAAAGCAGGATTTCCTGACGGTGTGTTCCAGACTCTAATTGGCGATTCCAGTATTGTAGAACCAATGATTGATTCTGATATCAACGCAGTAACATTTACGGGAAGTACTTCAATAGGCGCAAAAGTGGCTCAACGCGCAACATCGCAGCTGAAAAAATGCGTTCTTGAGCTAGGAGGTAGTGATCCTTTCATAGTTTGTGATGATGCGGATGTTGAAAAAGCTGCAAATGGTGCTGTCAAGGGGCGTTTTATTAATTGTGGTCAGAGCTGTATTGCATCAAAACGATTCTTGGTAACAAAAAACATTGCAAAAGAATTTATCGAAAAATTTGTTCAAAATACAGAAAAACTTCGTGTAGGCGACCCTACTTCAGAAGATACTGACATAGGCCCACTGGTAAACATTGATGGGTTGAATAAGATAGATGAACTGGTAACAGACGCCGTCAAAAATGGTGCAGAAGTATTGACTGGTGGGAAACGAATCAAAAATAAAGGTTATTTCTACAGTCCTACTGTTCTTACCAAAATTTCTACAAAAATGCGTATGGCGCAAGAGGAAACATTTGGTCCTGTAGCACCAATTACTGTAGTTAACAATGAGATGGAAGCAATAAAAATTGCAAATGATTCTCAATTTGGCCTTGGAGCAAGCATATGGACACAAGATCTTGTAAAAGCAGAAAAATTATCAAGATTGGTAGAATCAGGAATAGTAACTGTTAACAACGTGGTAATTTCAGACCCCAGAATTCCTTTTGGTGGTATAAAACACAGTGGGTTTGGAAGAGAATTGTCAAGGTACGGCATGTTAGAGTTTGTTAACATAAAATCCATTAGATTCTATGATCAATTGGTTCACCATCATCATGTAGAATAATTTGTCGTAAAACTTAAGATCGAAAATTCTCACCTTCTGATTGAGATTAGAGCTAATTAAAAAAATTAATGAGCAATCCTAAGAGAGCAGGATTGCACCAATAATTCCAGCACCGGTAATTACACCTA
>JBGPWD010000057.1:0-5134 GCA_041492015.1 Nitrosopumilaceae archaeon | reverse complement strand
TTTGTCCTTATTCCTGCAACATCTTGATTACCTAGTGGAAAGACTACATGCAGCGACTTCTTGCCATATTTTTCCATCAAGTACCTGCTCAATCCACCCGAGGTACCACCTGTACCAAAGGTGCAGACAATTCGAAATTCCGCAAGCGAATGTCCTTGTTCACGTAATTGCTGATCAATCTCAGCGGCGGTCACAATTCTATGTACCTCAATGTTTAGCTCGTTGTCATATTGTTCTGGACAGAAACAGCCGTAGATCTTTGCAAGAAGCTTTGCCAAGTTTATTATGTCCTGGCTCGCGAGAAGTTTTTCCACTTCAGAACTTGATTTATCGAAAATGACAGGGTCGAATCCCAATTCAGAGAGTTGTGAGCGAATGTTCAAAGCGGTTGCTTTGGCAACCAAAAGATTCGGGTTGTCCTTCATTCCTGGGGCAGGGCAGATGTCCATGTCAAGATTTATGATACGTATTTTCTCGTTTCTCAATTCCTCGAAGACTCCTTCTTGAAGCTTTCTAGAGACAAGGGTAACGACATCTACTCCAATCTTTGCTATCTGTCCTAGAGCGATCCCAAAGTTACCAGAGGTCGCTTCAAATATTGTTTGTCCACGTCGAAGCTTCCCTGTGACAATGGCATCATGGACTATATGGACTGCCGGCCTTACTTTGATCGAGCCTGCTAACAAGTTCGAATCGAACTTGCCGAAAACTCGCAGATCTTTATCGGCAAGATTCAGACCGTACTCTTTTCTTGCACATTCCCTCAAATCCTCAGTAATATCAATCAGGGGTGTTGCGTTGACAACCTTCACTTCGTCTGGTTTTTCTTCTAAATGAGGAACCTTACTCCATATCTCTCGCTCAAAATCCTCAAGCAAAATGCTGTCAATGTTATTCCCTTTATTTTCCTGCAATTTTCTCCTCTGTGTTATCATGTGCAAAAGGTCTTTTAAATTATGTGAAAGGCTTTCAATGGTTTTGGGCCATTTTTGGGAATCTTAACCATATGTTAACTTTTTGAGTCTATAATTTGTGAAATACATGGAAACTTTAGTGTGTAGATTATGATAGATTCTATGAATCACCGTCATCTAACAAAATATAAAAGAAAATCAAGTTGAATAATCTTAAGTAATTAGAATTACAATAGAAAATTAATGATTTTCATAACCCTGCTCAAATTCAGGAAGAAGGCAAGTGAAGTTGTTGAAATAGGTAAAAAGATAATGCAAAACCTACCGCCAGGCGTAAAAATAATAGCCACATACTGGACCCTTGGAAGATACGATTCTGTCTGGATCTTTGAAGGAAAAGACGAAAAAGATGCAATAAAACTGTGGTTGCCTGCTGGTGATGTAGTAAGAACAGAAACCTTGGTATCATTATCACGCGAAGAAGCTCTTAAACTGCTCTGATTGAAATCTAGCTAGCAATCTAGATCCGCAGCCTATGCTAAGAAATTATTCTAAGGATCATCTTTTTATTTTATGAAATCGTATATAGTTCCGGATAGCAGTCAGCTAGAAGAAACACCATTGGTGGACTACGATCTAAGGATCGCAAGTCTGGTTCTCAGAAGATTGCTTATCCTCTCTAGATAAAGCAGTAAAATTTGAATTTTATTAATAGGTTAGGTCCAAATTATGGCCAAGATCTTTGTGTTTAAAAATTTGGTTTTTCAGAATTAATCTAACCATATAAGCAATACTTCCTATAAGAAATAGTGCAAGAAGACAGATTGTCTGAATGGTTTGTTCCAAAGTTCGGTTCTAGGAACTTTAGAACTGGAGTAGGATTACTTTTTTTGCCATATACAGGCATGGTATTATCCTTTGCAGCATGGGGTTCGTTTGCAAGTAATTTTTCATTAGAAAGACTTGGAGCCATTTGTGTTTTGTATTTCCTGGCACTAGGAGTATCTGCCCATTGCCTTGACTCACTTGGCAGTAAAACCAAGCCATGGGGTATTTTATCAAAAAAGAAGATCGTGATAGTTTCTCTAGTTTCTCTTGGAGTAGCCTTTGCTATCGGGTTATATTATGCATTTTTAGATTCACCACTTTTGTTTCCAATTGGAATAGCAGAAACATTCTTTCTTTTCGTGTATAATCTCGAGTTATTCAAGGGAAGATTTCACAACAAAATTGCATTTATCATATCATGGGGAATACTACCTGTCTTTGCAGGATCGGCAATTCAGACAAACACCATACCACCACAAGTGCTTGTCTTGTCAGGTATTGCAGGTGCACTGAGTTACCTTCTCATAAAAACCTCACAAAAATACAAGGATCTTAGAAGAAACTCTGCAGACCATTCAAAGACATACAGGCAAGAAATCATCTTAAAATTAATCAGTGTTGGCGTTATTGCAGTAACTGTATCCTATTTTGTATCAAGATATGTTTAATTGAAATAATTTAGTTATAATATCATTGCAGCAGAAATTGATCTTTTAGCAAAAACTCTCCTAGATGCTCCTGTAGGTTATGTGGAGCAAACCATAGCTGAGATTATCAAAAAACCTATCTATCTGAATGTAGTGGAACAAAATTCCACACATGGAACAAATTATGTAAGAAAAGTGGTAATTGGGCGGGACCAATTTCCCATAGTTTGCGCAGTTACAAAGTTTGACTCTAAGCATCTCCCAGAATTGGTAATGTTAGGGTTGTTACAAAAAAAAGAAAGCCTAGGGAAAATACTTAGAAAGAACAATATTCTAGCACAGCGAGGATCCGTTGTAGTTAATTTTGATCTTGATAGAAAAAAGATAACCCGAGATTATGAAATTTTGTACGAGAATTCGGTTTGGTTTCAAGTCTCTGAAGAGATAAGACTAGACTTTCTTAGTGCCTGTCAGTATTGCTGATGACCCCAACGTTAGGGATTGCATCTCTACTTGCAAATCATTTCTTTTCATGATGTTTTTATAATCATCAAGCCATTTTGTTGACCTAATCAGTACTGGAAGATCTTCAAATACGTTTTTCCAGCTTGGTGTAAAATTTCCTACAATCTTCAATATAACAAAATAGAGATTCCATAATGTACTCACAATTTTGTTTTGCGGATAGGTAAAATCATGCAGAATTATTTTGCCACCTGGGTTTAGATGACTCAGACATACCTTAACTAAAGTATCTGGTGAACAGTATTTAGGAGTATAAGAGGCCGTTATACAATCAAACTTGAAAGCAAGATTCAGTTTTTCAGCATCATGTAGCAAAAAGTTGATTTTGTGAGATGGTTTTAACTTTTTTCTTGCCATATTCAGATATCCATCTGTGGTATCAACACCAATTATTTTTGCTTCAGGAAATTTTTCAGCAATTTGGAAAGTAAGTATTCCTGTACCACAACCAAGATCAAGAATCGAATTACATTCTGATATTTTTTTTATGATTTCTTTCTTCCAGTATTTGTCTCTTCCAAAGGTTGTCAGGTTCACTATTTTATCATATGTTTGTGATGTATTATCAAAAATTTTTTTGACAAGATCTATAGATACTGTGTTCAACAAATATTGCCCTCAACAGATCTGCCATTTTTGGTACAAATCACTGTTGTAGTACAGCGAATTTTTTGGATTTTTCGAATTTTCCAAGTTATTATTTCTCTTAAAGCTTCTACCGAGGGTACTTCGATCTTTACTAAAATATCGAAATTTCCAAGAACACCTTGCACCTCCTTGACGCATTCAATGGATCTTAGCTGTTCTATTATGGCTTCTTCATAACCAACTTCACAATTTATCATAATGTAGGCTGTTTCCTTACCAACATACAACATATAGGTAATTGTAAGCAAAAAGGCTTGTGATAGAATTTCTAATCAATAATGAATTAGTTTTGTATTATTAATTATGATTCTCATTCTATAGAACGAGAAATTAGCTTAACCTACTGCAAAAAAACCGTATTGTTATTAGCAAATTGCTAATTAATCACGTTCACCATTATAATGTAGAACAATTTGCAGGACGAAATCTTTGACAAATGTGAGAGGCGACGTTGTAGCCAAGGGCCTTTGATAACTGATAATGATGCTGGTGAAGTCATATGCAAAAGTTGTGGTCAGGTTTTGATTGAAAAAACTGAGGATTTTGGACCAGAATATCGTACCTTTACCCTAGAACAATTCAGTGAAAGAACCAGAACTGGAATGAAATCTAGTCTTGCAATACACGACAGGGGGCTGGCTACATCTATTGGTAATGTAGACATTGATGCATCGGGCAATCATCTTTCTGGTTATATGAAAAATACATTTAGTCGACTGAGAGTTTGGGATAACCGCAGCAAATCAAAGGGAATTGATAGAAACTTTAGACATGCGTTTATTCTGTTAGATATAATAAAATCACAACTTGCAATTCCTGATGCAGTAGTAGAAGAAACTGCATATATCTACAGAAAAGCTATTGCCATGAAATTAACTCGGGGCAGAAGCATTCCTTCTGTGCTATATGCAGCACTTTATGCAGCATGTAGAAAAACAAACACACCTAGGACTTTGCAAGACATAGCACGTGCTGGGAATATAACAAAGGGAGACCTTGCACAAGCTTACAGGATTCTAATCAGAACACTAGACTTGAAGTTTGAACCATACGATCCTGCGGAATTTGTAACAAAGATTTCTACTGTCATGGGTGTTAGCGAGAAGACAAGAAGGGATGCTCTTAATATGATACTACAGGCAGAAGAAAAGAAAATTTGTGCAGGAAAACATCCGATGGCACTAGTAGCTGCAGCCATTTACTTGTCATCTTGTATCAACGGAGAGAAAAAATCTCAAAAAGATATTGCAAAGGCAAGTGGAATTAGCAATGTTTCAATCAGAAACCTATGCAAATTTTTCAATACAAGGTTGGATTTTGGGCCCCTTTTGTAAAAATGTCAAGTTTTGATTTGCCAAACCTGTAATAACCGTCTGTTTTAATTTCACGATACTTTTACAACCAGCACAGACATACCAGACGTATGAAAAATTATGACACAGAAGATACATGGCATTATCATAATGGTACCAAGCATCCAGATGGAACTTTGCTTAGCAGAACTCACACATACCATCCTGCGCTCAGGCCTACACCATACAAGATTTACAAGAATATTCAAAAAATCAGCCT
>JBGPWD010000041.1:0-6470 GCA_041492015.1 Nitrosopumilaceae archaeon | reverse complement strand
GTAGGTGGATTAGAAAATGTAAAACGTGAACTACAGGAAGCAGTAGAATGGCCAATGAAATATCCAACGCTTTACTCTAAACTAGGTCATAGAATGCCACGAGGAATCTTACTTCATGGACCAAGTGGAACTGGAAAAACACTTTTAGCTAAAGCCGTCGCAACAGAAAGTGAAGCTAACTTCATTTCTGTAAGAGGACCAGAATTACTTTCAAAATGGGTTGGAGAATCAGAACGAGGTATAAGAGAAATATTCAGAAGAGCAAGGCAAGCTTCTCCATGTGTAATTTTCTTTGATGAAATTGATTCTATTGCGCCTGTCAGAGGAGTAGGTGGTGAAACTGCAGTTACTGAAAGAGTTGTTAGTCAACTTTTGACAGAACTTGACGGTATTGAAAGCTTGTATGGGGTAGTAGTCCTTGCAGCAACAAACAGAGCAGACATGATTGATACAGCATTATTAAGACCAGGAAGATTTGACAAGATAATTCTCGTGCCAATGCCAGATAAGGAAGGCAGGAAGAAGATTCTAGAGATAAGTACAAAAGAGATTCCAATAGATAGAGAGTCAAAATCAGAATCAGGCAAGAATCCAGATTATGTAGATTTGGAAAAACTTTCAGATTCCACAGACGGACTTAGTGGGGCAGATGTTGCAGCCATTGCAAATACAGCAGTTTCTCTCGTCATACATGAATTTCTTGACAAATATCCAGATCCGAAAGAAGCAGAAAAGAAAGCCTCTGAAGCCAAAGTGACTATGAGACACTTTGAAGTAGCTGTGAGAAAGGTCAGAACACAAAAAGAACTCAAGATTGGTGAAAAGATCGCAGTTCCCTACTACAGGTAATTTTAATAAAATAACACATCTAATCTAATCAAATGTCTAATCATAGCGGATATAGGGAAAAATCCCTTGCATTTTTAGAGAAAAACAATCTCCAAGTAGGCAATATGGTCAGGGTTGAAACAGACTCTACCTATTCTGGGATTTTGATGCCACGTTATGAGTATAGTGATGATAAACACATAGTTCTGAAGCTTAAAAGTGGCTACAACATAGGAGTAGAGATAGATAAAATTAAAAAAATCGAGATTGAATCTTCTGAAACTGTCAAAAAAGAAAACATGCCACAGCCACATGAAGATCCAAAGTTGCCAAAGATTCTACTTGTTTCTACTGGTGGTACAATTGCAAGTAAAATAGACTATAGAACTGGCGGAGTTACCCCTGCATTAACAGCAGCAGAACTCAATGCCACAGTGCCAGAACTTTCAAAAATAGCAAACGTAGATACCGAAGTACTTTTTTCAGAATATTCTGAAAATTTGCTCCCAGAACACTGGAAAAAAATTGCAGAAAGAATTAATGCTCTTGTGAAATCAGAATACAAAGGAATAATCATAGCTCACGGTACAGACACTATGCACTACACAGCATCTGCATTATCATTTTCTTTATCAGGGATTCCAATTCCTGTAGTTCTAGTAGGTTCACAAAGATCTTCTGATAGACCATCTTCTGATGCTGCACTTAATCTAATTTCTGCAGCAAGATTTCTTGTCGAATGTAATACCAGCGGCATTTATGTTGTAATGCACAATAACACTAGTGATGATGAAGTTGCTTGTCATTGGGGAACAAGAGTACGTAAAAATCATACAAGTAAACGTAATGCATTTCAAACAATTGGTGGCGCTCCGGCTTATATCGTAAAAAAAGACAAAATCGAAAAAAATCCACAGTTTAATGTTTTAAAAAAAGACTTTGTTCCAAAAATTAATTTTAATACTCATGTTGCTTTAGTAAAATATTATCCAGGTCTTGATCCAAAAATAATAGACCACATCATAAGTTCAGGTTACAAGGCAATAATCTTTGAGGGAACTGGTCTTGGACATGTTGGAAAAGTTATGTACGAATATATAGAAAAGGCAAAAAAGAAAGGCCTCTTCCTTGGAATGACATCTCAATGTATAGATGGTATGGTACGAATGACTGTTTATGAAAGTGGCAGAGATCTTCTCAATTTAGGAATGACTCCTCTTGGAAATATGATTCCAGAAACTGCTCTTGTAAAAGCAATGTGGGCCCTTGGCAATTCAAAAACCATTGAGGAAATGGAAAAAATGATGAAAGAAAACATTGCCATGGAATTTTCAGACTAAGCTTAAAAGCAAGATCAATAGATAAATCAGAAGTGTCTGAATTTCAAATAGACAAAATTGGACTCAAGGTAGGTCTAGAGATACATCAACAGCTTGCAACAGGTAAGAAATTGTTCTGTGGTTGTACTCCAATAGAATCAGAAAAATATCCGATGAAATTTTTCCGTAAACTAAGGCTTGCAAAAAGTGAGCTTGGTAAATTTGATCCTACAGCAGTTTTTGAACGCAGTAAAGATAAAACTATAATATATCATGCAAATCCTGCAAGCAGTTGTCTTGTAGAACAGGACGAGGAACCACCTCATGATGTAAATATTGAAGCAAAAGAAATTGCGCTAATTATTGCAGCCTCGCTAAAATCAAATATTTTTAATGAAATTCATGTAATGAGAAAACTGGTAATTGATGGTTCTAACACATCAGGTTTTCAAAGAACGATGCTTATTTCACAAAGTGGTCATCTAGATGTAGATGGAAAAAAAATTGGTGTTCAAAGCATATGTTTAGAAGAAGATGCCGCAAAACTTCTTGGTGACACTACTGACGTAAGAGAATATAGCTTGGATAGACTTGGTATTCCATTGGTAGAGATTGCTTTGGATCCAGTCTCTGGGAAACCTGATGAGATTAGAAAAATCGCACTTAGTCTAGGTCGACTTTTACGTGCTACAAAAAGAGTTGAAAGGGGTTTAGGGTCTATAAGACAAGATGTCAATGTCTCCATTCAAGGAGGCAACGTGGTTGAAGTAAAGGGGGTCCAACAGCTTGACCAACTTGAAAAAGTCATAGAATATGAAGCAAAACGACAACATGGCTTGAATATAATAGCAGAAAAATTACGTAAAATAGAAACAGAGAGAGTAGCAAAAGAAGGAGATGTAAAAGATGTCACAGAAATTTTCAAAAGTTGTAAATCAAAAATCATACAAAAATCACTCAACGAAGGTTATAGAGTAAAGGCAATTAGGGTAAAAAACTTCGCTGGCATGTTTGGTTTTGAACCATATGACGGTATAAGACTTGGAAAACAGCTTGGCGAACTTGTAAGATTTTTTGGACTTGGTGGAGTGTTTCATTCTGATGAACTTCCAAATTATGGAATAGAAGAATCAGATATTCAACAAGTCAAAACGGCATTAGATCTTGGACCAAATGATGGATTTTTAATTCTAGTAGGAGAAGAACAAAAAATTGATCTTGTAATTGAATCAATCATAAAAAGAATTGAGGATGCCAAGATTGGAGTTCCTGCAGAAACAAGAGCAGCAACCTCAACTGGTGAAACAGTATTTTTGAGGCCAAGACCAGGTGCTTCAAGGATGTATCCTGAAACTGATATTCCACCAATCATTGTAGAAAAAAACGAATTGGAAGAAATACAAAAAAAGATACCTAAATCATGGGAGGAAACAATATCAGAACTACAAAATACATATCAACTAAATCCACAGCTTACGATGCAGATCTTCGATTCAGATTATCTGGATTTGTTTGAATCGATTTGTAAAGATAAGAGAATTTCTCCGAATTTTGTTGCTTCAATTCTTTCTGGAACTATCACAAGCTTAGAAAGACAGGGATTAGATAGTAAGTTACTAAAAAATAATGAAATTGAAATAGCTTTTAACTTACTTGCTGATGGTAAAATTGCAAAAGAATCCCTTGAGATAATTTTTGAAAGCATAATGTCTGGAAAAACACACACAGTTTCAGAAGCCATAGAAAAGACCTCTATAAACAAAGTAGATTCTTCAGAGCTTGAAAAAATATTGGATGAACTAGTAAAGGCTAACCTCAAGATGATTGAGGAACAGGGTCCAAGATCAATCGGTCCATTAATGGGAATCGCAATGAAAACTATGCGTGGCAAGGTTGATGGTCAAAAAATAAATCAATTATTAGAGGAGAAAATAAAGCGTAAACTAGATTCAACAGGCCAATAATTGTTTTTAACTAAATCGCGTGCGTTCCTTTTTGCTTACTACCTATATCTATAGCATCCTCAACAGTATCGATAAAGATTTTTCCATCTCCAGGTGAGTCTGTTCCTGCAGCCTCAATTATTGCTGTTACTACCTTATTGACCATAGAATCATCAACTACGGTGATTAGATAATTTTTGATGTTGAATCTTGCAGTATAGCTCCCAGTACCTCTTTCGGATGTCATCTGAGATCGAGCTCCTTTTCCCCATCCTTTTGCATCAAGTATTGTAATTCCACCGACACCAATTTTTTTTAAAGCTTCAACAACCGCAAAAACTTTCTCATGAGCCACCACTGCTGCAATTTTTTTCAATACACCAACATTAATCTAATTGATTATAAATTTTTCATGGAATATCAATTTGGAAAATGAATTTTATGAATATGCGGGAGGTGGGATTTGAACCCACGAACTCCTAAGAGATAAGGTTCTGAGCCTTACGCCGTTGACCAGGCTAGGCGACCCCCGCAACAAAAAAATTAAGATTCCTGAATAAGTGTCTTTATTAGAGAAACTGCATCTTTTAATCTGTAAATTCTTTTTGCACGTGAATCATCAAAGGTAAGATTCCATGGTTGAGTGTAAAGTATAACTGATTTACCTCCATCAAGCATACTTTTTGCATTTATTGGCGAATCATCGATGAAGATATCATAGTCAAGTTTTGTTTTTTCTAGTCCTTCCATTACTCCAACATAGTTTTTGTATACAATTTTTTTTGATTCTAGCCAGTTTTTTACATGATTATGAGTAGATTCTTCTCTTGCAGTTACTATATCCACTGTACCAAGTTTTGATAGTTCATCTGTCGCTGTAGAAATATCATTTTCAGTTGTAGGAATATTCTGCCAAGATGTCCAACACATAGACAATTCTTTATAAAAATCAAATTTATTTATCTGAAACTTTCTCCAGAAATCCCATTCAGATATTTCCGATTTTAAAATAGTCGATCTTACCTTGTCATTATAAGAAAGCCACGACTGGATAACATCGGCAAGAACTCCATCAACATCAAGACCTATCTTCAATTTTTTCTCCATGATTTTTCAATCAAAAGTCTCTCTGAGCTCCTCGAGGATCTTTTTTTGCCGTTTGTCAAGTTTTGTAGGTATGTTAACTACAAGTCTAACATATTGATCTCCTCTCCCCCTACTGTCTTGATGCGGAAGTCCTTTACCTTTTAGCTTTATTATCGTATTTGGTTGACTACCTACTTCTACAGAAACTTTTTCTGTACCGTCCAAAGTGGGCACAGTAATGGTTTTTCCAAGTGTAGCATCAATCATGGAAATGTTTTGATCATAAAATATGTCTGTTCCATCTCTTTTGAATTTCTCATGTGGTTTTACTCTGATTCTAACAATTAGATCTCCATTTACCCCATTTTGTATTGATTCGCCTTCACCCCTAATTGTATATTCACCTGTCTCTACTCCAAGTGGGATATCAAATGAGAGATGTTTTGTTCCCTTTTGTTTTCCTGTTCCTTTACATTTACTACAAGGTCTTTCTATTATCTTACCTTGACCTCTGCAAGTGTTACATGGGTGTACAGTGACAAACGTCGAAAAGCCTGTACTTCTAGATGTTCTTACTTGACCATGTCCGTTACACACAGTACAGGTTCGCATAGATGTTCCAGGAGCACAACCCGAACCCTTACAGTTTTCACAGTCAATATCCCTTTGAATATCAATTTCTTCTTTTTTTCCTTTAAGAACATCTTCTAGTGTTATTGAAGTTTCATAAACAAGATCTGCTCCTCTTTCTCTGCCAAATCCGCCACCTCCAAATCCGCCGAATCCACCCCTACCAAAGATCGATTCAAAGATTGAATCAAAACCACCACCACCAAATCCTCCAAATAAATCCTCGAAGTTGACTCGAGCTCCGCGGAAGATATCCTCTGTACTATATCTTCCATCAACGCCGGCATGGCCATATGTGTCATAGACTTTTCGTTTTTCATTATCAGATAAAACAGCATAAGCTTCTGAAATTTCCTTAAAATGTTCGCCAGCATCAGGAGACTTGTTTCTATCAGGGTGAAATTTTAATGCTAATTTTCTATATTGTGCCTTTATCTCATCTTGAGAAGCGTTCTTTTGTACTCCCAAAACTTCATAATAATCTCGCTTGGCGCTCATAACTATAAACGAATTTGATTAATCTCAAGTATAAATCATCAATTCATTGAGCGCCAGCTGTAGTTTGGCTTGTACTTCCATCAGTTGGTCCTGTTTGAGGTCCTGCTCCAGTCTGATCAGAACCTGGCGGAGGAGTGACTTTTTTGTAAAGCTCAGTACTAATCTC